>CAYNPW010000023.1:0-13787 GCA_964399215.1 uncultured Ruminococcus sp.
AATACTGCGCTCAACCGCTTACGCCGAATTTATGACCGTATTTCAGATATCTGTAGACTGATAAGAAAAAATGATCTATACTAATCCCGAAATGAAAAACAGGGAGGGATATTAAATGTGGAGATACATCTGGCAGATCATTTTTAAGTAATAGGATGGGGTAGTATGGAAATAATTGAAAAGCAATATTTATCTGTTGAATCCTTGCTGTCATATAAAACAAGATCAACATACGGTAAAATCGGAAAATTGATAAATCATATATCGGAAAGCCTGAAATTTCTTGAAATGGAGCAAACGGGGAATATCATATTTTCTTTGAAAGAAAATATTTACGGAACAGATGAAGCAATACTTGATCTTGAGTTCTTTGTTCCTGTCGGCAAGGAGTTTAAAAGCAACGAGTTTTATGTTTATAAGCCGCAGCTTAAGCTTTGCAACGCAGTTAGAGCCAGACATTCCGGAACCTATGATACATTGATCAATTCACGAAAGAAAATGCAGAACTATATATCTCAAAATTGCTATCAGCCAATAACAGATTATTATTATTATATTAATAGTAGCAATTTAGTGGATATTTATGTAGGAATCAACGGTAATATTGTTTGATATCAGGCGGACAAATTTTTGTCCGCCATTTCCTTTTTTACGACGCTTTTTTAATCAACATTACCGCTTACGCCTAAATTATGACCGTATTTCAGATATCTATAGACAAATAACGTTGTTTATGGTATCTTTTAACGGAGTTTGGTATGAAATATCAGAAAATTCAGGAGGAACTTATGGGCAGATTTTTTTCATCAGTACAAATAAAGAATAACGGCAGCAAGGATCAGTTTGTAAGATCATTCTGCAATGTAATGAAAAAGCGCGGTCTTGCGATGTGTTCCGAGGACGAGGCAAGCATTAGCTATATTCTTGCTTTTTCCGAAAGCGGTAAATGGGTAACGCTTACTTCCGAGGAGTATAGGGACAATCCTAAGCGGGTAAAGGATGACGCGGTGCAGACCGCTGCGGAAATGAATACAAGCAGCTTCAGTATGGACGTCGTAGACAGTGACTGGGCGTATATCGAACTTTATACCGGGACTGATATTCATGATACGGTAGTTGCAGGACGAACTTACTTTTCTGAGGAAAAATCGCCCAAGGGCAGACGTGAATGCTGGAAACAGCTTTTAGTGCCGGGAAAAACGTGGGAACAACTGTATGAGATATGGAACAAGAACGAGGTCTTTGTTGAGGACGCTTTATGTGAGGCGGCTTCCGTACTGGGGATCGAGCCGAAATATATGGTCTCGGATTATGAGGACTTTAACAGTGAGGCAAACGAAGATACCAATATTGTTCCGCTGTTTTTCAAGAAGAAAATCACTGCTATCAATGGCGGAGAGAAAAAGCTTACTTTGAACGGGGCTTTTAAACAAGTTTTCAGTGAGGCTCTTGAACCGCTGGGGTTTATTAAGGCAAAAACCAAATATCCGTATTATATACGCTTTGTTGATAACAGCTTTATTCAGATTATCGGTTTGAAGAAAGAAAGCGAAAATGCTTTTAATATAATAGCCGGGATTGCTACTATATATAGACCGGAAATTGATCTTAATTGCAGTCCAAGGATGAATTGTAATTGGCTGATTGGCGTTTCAGAGATTTACAAAAGAAATCACTTATATGATTATGACAGACAGTATAGAATACGCATCATGCATTTTGGATTTTCAGAATTTGAAAACGAGAGTGTTATAAAAGCATTTGAAAGAGCATTAGATGCGGTTAAAGAATGGGTTTTGCCGGAATTTAAAAAAGTACAAACATTGAGTGATGTGATTGATTATCTTTTTACTTTTTATATGCCCGGACTTGATATTTGTGGACCTGAAGTACAGTTTTATAGGCATATTAATGATCGCGATGGTTTATTCTGTTTTGAACTTGAGGACCCTTATGAAATTGCCGACAGAAGATCAGAAAATGCAATTAAACGTGCATTATATAAGGCAGAACACAATATAGAAGGTTTTACAAAAACAGACTATACCAAATTATGTGAAAACATTAAACAAAGCAACAAAGAGAGAAAAGAATATATAGAGAATATTTTTAATAATAAGCGTTTATATGACGAAACCATGGCAGAAATAAGACAAAGAAAAGAAAGAAATATCAGGATTCTTAGGTCATATGGGTTAGATATTTAATAGGCGATAAAATACGCATTGTATAAGAGAAAGGGAGCATTTCAAAAGCGCTCTCTTTTTCTTTACTGTGTTTTTTTAATTGTTTGGGAAATTGCAGTTAACAATATCTAAAATAAATATCGTTCTGTCAGTCGATAAATATCTTCTTATTACAGTACGGTTCGCTTCATATGATGAGATCTACAAGACAATATTAACTGATATGATAATTCAAATCGGTATTTGAAATTTATCATTGGGTGCTTGACAGAAAATAATATTTGTGTTATAATGTAAACACCGTTAGCTAACAGTGTTCGCAATAAAGGAGGGGACGTATGCCAAGAAATAAAACTGAAACTCATGAAAAAATTCTTTTAGCAGCAAAAAGAGAGTTTTTAGAAAAAGGCTTTGAACAAGCTTCCATGCGAAGCATTGCTTCAAAAATCGGCATGAGCGCAGCGGGACTTTACCGCCATTATGAAGATAAAGAGGCGTTGTTTTCCGCTTTGGTAGAGCCTGCGGTGATTGCTTGCCAAAAATGGTATCAGGCTCATAAAGAAACAGATTATGAATTGTTGGATCGTGATGAACTGGATGTCATGTGGGAAAGCGGAGCAGACGCCGATTTGATCATGAAGGTGGTATATCCTAACTTCGACGCTTTTAAGCTGCTCGTTTGCCGCGCTGAGGGAACCAAGTATGCAAATTATCTGCATGAACTGGTAATGCTTGAGCAGAGGGAAACACTTGCTTTTATGGAAGCGGCAAAAGAGTACGGGGTTCAGGTTAAGGATGTCCGTCCGGAGGAGCTTCACCTGTTGCTGAGCGCATATGTAACAGCGCTGTTTGAGGTGGTAGTGCATGATTTTCCCAGAGAAGATGCGGAGCATTATCTGAAAACCTTTCAGGAATTTTTTTATCCCGGCTGGAGAGCCGTTCTTGGTCTGTAATTCAAGACTGTTTTACAGGCCATGCTTTTCAATTTCAAGTTAGTTATAACTAACCTCAAAAGGAGGATTTGTATGAGTGAAAAAAAAGAGAATCCGATCAGGGTTCTGTTCAGCTTTGCAGGAGAAGCAAAAGGCAAGATGCCGCTTTCTGTTTTACTTGCAATTTTTGGAGAACTGCTGGGCATGCTTCCATTTTTAGCGGCAGCTATGCTGGCAAACGAAGTTTTTGACGGTTCGGCGACGGTAAGAAGATCGCTGATGTGGGCAGGCGGAGCAGCATTGGGAATTATACTCAGAACATTGCTTTGTACGCTTTCTTCTGCACGAAGTCATAGGATAGCATTCACGATTCTGAGAAATATCCGAATAGCCATTGCGGACAAAATGCGTCGTGTACCAATGGGTGTAATGCTGGAAACTCCGTCGGGCGTTCATAAAACGCTGATAGTAGATAATGTGGGAAAGCTAGAGGATTCAATTGCCCATGTCGTTCCTGAGTCTCCATCGCAGATCGCTGCTCCCTTCGCCTGTATAGTACTTATTTTTATACTGGATTGGCGTATGGGTCTTGCCTCCCTTATTACGCTGCCGTTATCGGTTCCTTTTATTATTGGCATGATGCAGGGCTATGGCGAGAAAATGGCGACCTATCTTCGGGCGGGGAATGAGATGAACTCAGCTTTGGTTGAATATGTGGGAGGCATTCAGGTAATAAAGGCTTTCGGGCGGACAGGCGCTTCTTTCGGCAAATTTTCAAATGCGGTCAATTTTTTTCACGACAGCACTTTGGCGTGGTGGCGTCAGTGCTGGTTCTGGATGGCGGCTGTAAAGGCGATCATTCCGTCTACCTTTCTTGGCAGTCTGCCTATAGGTACGTGGCTCTTAATGGAAAATAAAATATCTCTGCCGGTTTTTATTGCCTGTATCGTCATTCCCGTAGGATTTATTGCTCCGCTTATGAAGCTGGCATTCGGAAGCGAGCAGCTGACGACTATTGCCGCAAATCTAAAACCGATAAGGGAGTTTCTTTCAATACCGGAGCAGAACCGTCCCGAAGAAAAAGTATCACTGGACGGCAGCTTCTACTCTTTTGAGAATGTTGATTTCTCCTATGACGGAAAAAAACAGATCCTGCACGACATTTCTTTTGAGACAAAGCAAGGTACTATGACCGCTATTGTGGGTCCTTCCGGTTCCGGAAAATCCACAATAGCAAAGCTTATGGCAGGTTACTGGGACGCAAGTGGAGGAATAGTCCGTTACGGCGGAAAAAATATAAAGGAAATTTCTTTTGATCAGATGATGAGCGAGATAAGCTATGTCGCGCAGGATAACTTTTTGTTTGATATGTCGATCAGAGAAAATATACGCATAGGTAATTCCACTGCGACGGACGCAGATATAGAGAATGCGGCAAAAGCGGCTAATTGTCATGATTTTATTATGCAGCTCCCGAACGGTTATGATACGTTGGCAGGAGACGCGGGAGACAAACTGTCCGGAGGCGAGCGCCAGCGTATCACTATTGCCCGAGCCATGCTGAAACCGTGTTCTGTAGTTATTCTTGACGAAGCTACGGCATATGCGGATCCTGAAAGCGAAGCACAGATCCAGCAGGCGGTTGGCAGACTGGTACATGGAAAGACCTTAATAGTTGTTGCACACCGACTTACGACGATTCAAAACGCACAGCAGATCCTTGTTATGGATAAAGGCAGAATCATAGCAAGAGGAACTCAGACTGAACTTCTGGAAAGCTGTCCGTTATATAAAGCTATGTGGGAACGGCACATTGGTTCTGTCGATCGCAGTGAGAGGAGCGATGTTATATGCTGAGTATGATAAAACGTATTTTGACTATTTCAGGAAAGCACAAATCTAAAATTATTCTGGGGATCTTTTTCAATTTCTTAAAGACGGTTTCCATGAGCTTGATGCTGTTTGCTATTTTTGTTGTCGTGAAAAATTTAAACAAACTTACAGCAGAAGTAATCCGGGTATCGCTTCTAATCCTGATAATCAGCGTTGTGGGACGGTTTATTTTCCAATGGCTTATGGATATTTCAATGAGCGCGAAAGGCTTTGATATGTTCAGAGATTACCGTCTGGAAATCGGCGAACGTATGCGCAAGGCTCCAATGGGATATTTTTCCGAACAGCGTCTTGGCAGCATTCAGACTGTGCTGACATCTACAGTAACGGAATTGGAGCAGTATTCCATGCTGGCGATAACCGATCTTACAGGCGGCGTACTGATGACCGTTGTAATGATGATATTCTTTTTATTCTTTGAGTCGATTTTTGCTCTGATCACACTGATAGGTCTTGGTATTGGTATGCTGGTACTTAACATTATTCAGAAGCTTGCCGCTAAGCATACGCCTAATGTTCTTGCTGCACAGGAACATATGACGACTCAGACGCTGGAATATATTCGCGGTATTTCTGTTCTTCGTGCCTTTTCTCAGGCTGACGGCAGCGAAGGAGCGGTATATGAAGCCTTTGAGCGGAAGAGGCAGGCGGATTTAGCACAGGAGTACGCTTCCCTACCAATGCTTAAAGTCTATCAGGCGGTATATAAAATCACAGGCTGCATTATGATGTTTGCAGCGGCGGCACTTTACCTTGCAGGAAGTATCTCATTATCATACTGTCTTATGTTTATTGTATGCTCTTTTATAGTTTATTCCGAAATGGAACAGATGGGCGATGGAGCGTTTCTGGCAAAAAAATCACAACAGAGTTAAATCGGTTGGAAACTGTAACCGATATGCCGAAAATGGATAGGAGCAACGAAGAATTAGATCTGAACAACTTTGATATAGAGCTGAAAAATGTATCTTTCGGATACGACAGCAGAAAGGTCATCGACCGCGTATCCCTGATTGTTCCCCGAGGAACGACATGCGCTATTGTCGGACCCTCCGGCTCCGGAAAAACCACGTTGTGCAATCTTATTGCCCGTTTCTGGGATGTGCAGGAGGGACAGATACTGATAGACGGTAAGGACATTAAAAAGTACACTGCGGACTCTTTAATGAAATATATCAGCATGGTATTCCAGAATGTGTACCTGTTCAACGACAGCATAGAAAATAATATTCGTTTCGGCAATCCCGACGCAACTCATGAGCAGGTAGTAGAAGCGGCAAAACGTGCCCAATGTCATGATTTCATTTCTGCTTTGCCCGACGGATACGAAACAATAGTAGGAGAAGGGGGTTCTACTCTGTCGGGCGGTGAAAAGCAGAGAATAAGCATAGCCCGCGCTATTTTAAAAGATGCTCCTATCATTATTCTTGATGAGGCAACTTCAAGCGTTGACCCTGAGAATGAGCACGAACTGCTTCTGGCTATAAAGGAATTGACAAAGGGCAAAACCTTGATATCTATTGCACATCGTCTGACAACTGTTCAGGATGCAGATCAAATTATTGTAATCGACAAAGGGCGTGTGGTTCAGAAAGGCACTCATTGCGAATTAATGGACAGTGAAGGAATTTACCGCCGTTTCTGGAAACAGCGCGAAGCTGCGATTGGCTGGAAGCTGAATTAGAGAGAAATAAAATTGTCCGTTCGGGATTGAACGGACTATCGGGACAGATAAAAGATGCGGTTTTTGCTATGATAAATAAGAAGTGCGGAATAACCCGCATTTCTTATTTAATTTGTATAACAGGATACTTTACATAAAAATGAGAGAGGACTGCCAAATGGATAATCATTTTATGAACTGTAGTAATTCCACAAGACTTGCGGAAAGCGACGGCTGCAGTGTTTATCAGTTTCGCAATGAAACCGGCGAAGGAACAATTACCGTTTACGAGGTTTTTCCCGGCGTTGATCTCGCCTACAACGATTTTCATATGCATTATTACAACAGTGAATTCAGACCAGTGCGTGACGTGTTTTGTATCGACTACTGCCGTGAAGGGCGTTTAGAATATCCGGCAGCAAGCGACGCTTATGCCTATGTAGAGGCAGGCGATCTAAAGCTTGACCGCAGGCTTACGCATACGGGTCATTTTGAGATGCCGCTTTCGCATTATCACGGAGCAATGATCTCTTTTGATATGGATACTGCCTGTATGTCCCTGCCGCAGGAGATCAAGGATTTTCCCGTAAATTTACGTGAACTTCAGAAAAAGTTCTGCACCGATATATATCCAATGGTCATTCATAACGCCTGCGCTATTGATCATATATTTGAAGAACTGTATGCGGTGCCGGAAAAAATCAGACGTCCGTATTTTAAGATCAAGATTTTGGAACTGCTCTTGTGTCTGAAAGCCTTGGAGCCGGCTGATAACCCAATGGAGAAGCCGTATTTCTATAAAACACAGGTGGAAAAAATCAAGGCTATACGGCAGTTTATTGTATTGCATATGGATGAGAATTTTACGCAGGAGGAGCTTTCAAGGCGATTCGATATTCCGTTAACACCTATGAAGCAGTGTTTTAAATCTGTATTCGGTTCTACGATAGGAAATTATCTTCTTCAGTACCGTATGAATCAGGCGGCGGTGCTGCTGAAAACAAAATGCAATATGAGCGTCACGGAAATTGCCGGATGTGTGGGCTATGACAGCCCAAGTAAGTTTGCGATAGCGTTTCGTAAGATTATGGGAATGTCTCCTAAAGAATACCGTAACCGCACATATTGAAAATCCATGAACGTATCGGGACAAAACAGACTTTGCGGAGCGGAAAAAAATAAAATCAGAGCTTATAATATGGATGGTGTTAAAACGCCGTCCATATTTATTTGAAGGGAGAGTTTTCATGGATCAAATACAAAATAAACAAGGCTGGTTCTCCTGTCTTATGACTTATGCATCGGGAAGCAAAGGAAAACTGACCGGTTCGGTAATCCTGTCTGTGATCAGCGTTGTTTCGGGAATTATACCTTATTATTGTTTGTATAAGGTGATCGACAGCTTTATTATTGGTAATGCGAGTAAAGGTATAATTCTGACATGGTGCGGTATAGCTTTGGCGGCTTATTTTATCAAGGTGCTGTTTTTCGGATTTTCCACAGGGTTGTCCCATTATGCCGCATATCATATTCTGGAAAAGCTTCGCTTGAAGGTAGCGGAGCTGTTTTTGCACGCTCCGCTGGGTGAAGTGGCATCACATTCTATCGGAGAGATCAAAAATATTATGATGGATAAAATAGAGGACATAGAACCGCCTTTGGCGCATATGATTCCCGAAGGCTCTGGGCATATCATGCTTCCTGTGGTCAGCTTTATTGCTTTGCTTACAGTAGATTGGAGGATAGCGCTGGCATCGCTTGTCACGGTACCGTTTTCCTTGATATGTATGATCCTGACCTTTAAGATCAGCGGAAAAAACTTTGATAAGTATAATAATTCCAATGCTTATATGAACAGCGTCATTGTAGAGTATATCGAGGGTATCGAGGTCATCAAGGCTTTCGGGCGGGCAGGACAATCATATGAAAAGTATTCTAATGCGATCGGTAATTACAAAACGTTTGTAGTGAAATGGATGTCCTCCACATGGGTAACTATGAAACTTGCATTTGCATTGTTTCCGTCTACTTTGCTCGGAACGCTGCCCGTCAGCTTGCTTTTGGCATCAAACGGCGGTATTACGGCGGCGCAAGCAGCATTGTGTGTAATGCTTTCAATGTCTATGGTAACTTCACTCGTAAAATTAGAGGTGTTTGCTAACAGTATGAAACAGGTACAAATGACGGTAGAAGAATTGCAGACTTACCTAACTATGCCTGAACTGCCAGAACCTACAAATTCTGTTTCTTTGTCAGGCTATGACGTGGATCTGAAAAATGTGAGCTTTTCCTACAGCGGAAATAAAACGGAAGAAGTTCTGCACGGTATTGATCTGAAACTGAAACAGGGCAGCTTTACTGCTCTGGTAGGACCGTCGGGCGGCGGAAAATCTACCGTCGCCAAGCTTATCTCGAGATTTTGGGACGTTACGGGCGGCGAGATCAGCATCGGCAGTGTGAATATAAAGGATATGCCGCTTTTACAGCTTTCCGATACCGTCAGCTTTGTGACGCAGGAAAACTTTTTGTTCCGCTGTTCCTTAAAGGAGAATATACGGCTCGGCGATCCGAACGCAAGCGATAAGGAGGTGCTTGCGGCGGCAAAGGCTGCACAATGCGACGAATTTATATCAAAGCTTCCTTTAGGCTATGATACTCCTGCGGGAGAAGCCGGAAAACGTCTTTCCGGCGGAGAAAAACAACGCATTGCCATTGCCCGCATGATACTTAAAAATGCACCGGTGGTCATTCTTGACGAGGCAACGGCTTTTACCGATCCCGAAAATGAAGAAAAGATACAAAAAAGTATAGCAGTTCTGACAAAGGGCAAAACACTTCTGGTAATTGCTCACCGATTGTCTACGATAAAGAATGCGGATAATATTGTTGTGCTGAAAAACGGCGGTGTACTTGCTCAAGGCAGACATAAGGAGCTGCTTACGGATTGTCCTTTGTACAGTCAGATGTGGAATGCTCATATCGGAGCAAAAGCATGGGCGGTATCATCGTCGGGAAAGGAGGCGGAGAAAAATGTTTAAAACGGTAAAACGAATTATTCATTGGTGCGGAGAATTCAAGGGAAAATTATATATAGGTTTTATATTTTCGTTCTTTTCCACGTGGTTTATGGCTATGCCTGTAATGGCTGCCGCTTATACGATAGGCTTATTGATCGAAAGCTCACAGAAAGGAACAGCCTTCGATCGGAAGTGGATATGGTTGAGTATCGTGTTTATAACGATATTTGTTCTGTTAAGATTTTTGTTCGACTATCTGAGGGCAAGATTTCAGGAAGCTATCAGTTACGAGCTAGTCGCGCGGGATAGGCTTGCAATAGGAGAAGCTATGAAAAGGGTATCTCTAGGTTATTTCCAACAGGTAGATACGGGAAATATACTCAACTCGATCACAACTGGATTGCATTCCCTTGAAAATATGGGTATGCGCATGATTGACAGCTTTGTCGGCGGTTATCTGAATTTTCTTTGCATTTTTCTTTGTTTGCTTTATTTCAGTCCTATCGTATCCCTCATTGCTTTAGCGGGAGCGGCGCTGTCCTTTCTGTTTCTGCTGCTCGTTTCAGGACACAGCGCCAAAAACGCTCCGGTATCTGCAAAAGCAGGCAGAGATCTTACCGCCGCAACATTGGAATATGCCCGAGGACTCCCTGTGGTTAAATCCTTCGGTCAGAGCGGAGCCTCTATTGCGGCAATGGAGCAGGCGTGCCGTGACAGCAGAGATATCTGCCTTAAAATTGAATGGGGATTTATTCCTTCCAACTGCCTGCACCTGTTGGCGCTGAAAATTTCCGCTGTCGCTATGGCAGGAGCGGCTTGCTTTTTGACGCTGAGCGGTGAGATGTCGTTTCCGCTTATGCTGATGTTCGTGTTTTTCTCCTTCAGTATTTTCGGCGGCTTGGAGTCCATAAGCGACAGTGCGCATGTATTGGGCGTGATAGATACCGCTATGGATCAGCTTGACGCATTGAGGGACGGCAATTACATTGATGCGGACGGGAAAGAGATCTCTTTGGACAGATATGATATTGAATTTTGCAATGTGGATTTCGGCTATGATAAGAGAACCGTTTTAAAGAATATCAGCTTCACCATTCCCGAAAAGTCTTCAACGGCTATCGTAGGACCCTCGGGAAGCGGCAAGACTACGATATGCAATCTTATCGCACGATTCTACGACGTGAAAAGCGGCAGTATACTTGTCGGCGGTCACGATTTACGGGAATTCACCTGTGACAGTCTTCTGAAAAACATCTCTATGGTGTTCCAGAACGTGTATCTTTTCCATGACACGATCATGAACAACATACGCTTCGGCAAGCCTGACGCTTCTGACGAAGAAGTTTATGCAGCGGCAAAAGCGGCAAGATGTCATGAATTTATCAAGGCTTTGCCAAACGGGTATGATACAGTTGTCGGAGAAGGAGGAGGAACGCTTTCGGGCGGTGAAAAGCAGAGGATAAGTATCGCAAGAGCAATGCTGAAGGATGCGCCTATCGTTATTTTAGATGAGGCTACAGCCAGCGTTGACCCTGAGAACGAGCATTTGATACAGGAGGCTATCTCTGAGCTGACGCATGGAAAAACGATCATTACTATAGCGCACCGTCTTGCGACAATTCAAAATGCTGATCAAATTTTAGTGGTCGACAAAGGAACGATCGCTCAAAAGGGCACGCATGAACAGCTTTTGAATCAGCAAGGAATTTATCAGGAGTTTATACGGGTTCGAGAAAGAGTTGAAGGCTGGAATTTGGAATAACAGTAAAAGGAGATGTGTCGGGTACAACATCTCCTTTTTGCTACTTGTGTATTATTTTTCTGTAATCCGTCGGTAAAACCGGCGCTCGTTTTAACGTGTAAGTTCTCCGCCGGTCTCATGCGCTGTTGCTGAATGTATTCCGTAATAGTGCATTAAATTTGTATTAAAGCCTTGATATACGGCAATACTATAATTATAGATGTATATCTTCGTATAATATACCATTATGCGAAATATAAATCAAGGAACATATTAACTAAATTTTACATACTTTATTCTATATTTTGTACAAAACTAACGTTAATTTTTTTGACTTTTGTATAAATATCCAAAAAATCTCAAACTCAATATACCTTTTTTATAATCTATTTCTGGTCAAAATTCTGGTCAGAAATTTAATGTATACTTACGATTGGAATACATAATCTAAGGAGGTATAGCCATGTCAAGACGTGGAGAAAATATATTCAAGAGAGGGGACGGTCGTTGGGAGGGCAGATATATATCCGGTTATGGTAACAACGGTAAAGCTAAGTATTTGTCCGTATATGCCTATAGTTACGCAGAGACTTCAGCTTGCCAAAAATAATATGCTGCCAAAAAGCATCAAAATAAATGTGAACGAGCTTTTTTATTCATGGCTTATGATCAGAAAAAACAATGTAAAACAGTCGACCTATGCAAGCTATAGGTTTTTGTATCAGAATTATATTTCCGAACAAATCGGAAATATGCGAGCCGATAAGGTAACGTCGTTTATGATCAACTGTTATGTTTCAGAGCTTTTGAATAGCGGCAGAAATAACGGCAAGGGTTTATTTCCGACAAGCGTAAAATCAATTCTGGTTATTCTGAAATCAGTTTTTAATTACGGAGAAATTGAGTACGGACTTGAAAACCCTGCAAAAAATATTTCACTTCCTAAGTCTGAACATTAACGAAAAACAGTGAAAAAATCGTGAGAATTTGCGAAAATATGCGGAGCTACGCAATTTTCAGACCTTAAACAGAAAAGAATTAAGGAATATTGTATTATGAAGGACAGAAAATTACGCCGCCTGAACAAAACCGAGCTTTTGTGGATAATTCGTGATCAGGAGGCTGAAATACTGGAACTGAAAGCTAAGCTTAAAGAACTCGGCTGGGAAGAGCCTGACGGTAATGAAAAGAATAAGACGGAGGATGAAATTAATGACAAGAGCGGATCGTCCGACGATCGAACAGATAGAACGTGAGCTTGCAAGACGTGAAACCGTCAGCAGATACGCAAAAGCGTTAAGGATCACGGTAGTTACGCTTATTGTGGTGGTGGCTGTGGCTGTTTTGGCAGCTACGCTGTGGTTTCCTGTGCTGAGGATATCGGGTACTAGTATGACGCCCTCGCTTAATCAGGACGAAATTATCGTTGTCCTTAAGGACTCGGATTTTGAATGCGGCGAGATAGTTGCTTTTTATTACAATAATAAGATCCTGCTGAAACGCGTTATTGCGGGAGCGGGAGATTGGATAGATTTTGACGACGAGGGAAATGTATATGTCAATGACATAATGCTTGATGAACCCTATGCCGTTGACAAGGGCGAGGGGAACTGCGATATTGAGTTCCCGTATCAGGTGCCTGACGGGTGCTGGTTTGTGCTTGGCGATCACCGCAGTACTTCCGTTGACAGCCGTTCGTCTGAGGTAGGGTGCGTTAAAGACGAGGATATGCTCGGCAGAATTTTTTGCAGGATATATCCGTTCAGCAAAATATCGTTTTTCAAGAGGAATAATTAAGGAGGCGCAGAGTGAATGAGCAACATAAAATATATGCTGAAAAATGCGAGAAATCGTAGAATTATATTTTCTGTGATCGCTGTAATGTCGCTTTTGGCGATATTTACGGTTTTCTTTGTGCTTGAAAGACCCGGCGTTACTATGACTGACGACGATGTGCCGAATATATCAGCTTTTCTGAAAGCGGCGCGGTCATTGTTGAAGTGCCTGCTGATGAAGAACCCATGTATACGGGCAGCTATACAAATTATAACGTTAAATGGTCGATTTATGAAAACGGCGTTTGCTATTTTGAACCCATTGACCCGTCAAAAACATACTCAATATACTACAGTGAAGGCTATTTAAATTACAAAAGTGAAATAACTGCTGTAAAAGCTGCTGACGGTCTTACCTCTATAATTAGCGGCAGCATTAACATCGCTACGTATGGCGCTTTTTATAATTGTGCATCGCTTAAATATGTAGATTTAAGTGAATGTACAAGCTTAACGAAAATCGACTATTACGCGTTCTATAACTGCGCCGCCCTGACAGAAGTGAATTTTGGCGAAAACT
>CAYNPW010000023.1:13887-30800 GCA_964399215.1 uncultured Ruminococcus sp.
CGCCGATTACAACGATTGGTAACTATGCATTTTACGGTTGTAGTTCCTTGAAAACGGCAGATTTAAGCGGGTGCGCAAGCTTAACGTCAATCGGCTCTTACGTGTTCTATAACTGCGCCGCCCTGACAGAAGTGAATTTCGGTGAAAACTCGCCGATTACAACGATTGGTAACTATGCATTTTACGGTTGTAGTTCCTTGAAAACAGCAGATTTGAGCGGTTGTGCAAGCTTAACTTCAATCGGCATTTACGCGTTCTATAACTGCGCCGACCTGACAGAAGTGAATTTTTGTGAAAATTCGCCGCTTGAGACGATAGGCAATTATGCATTTTACGGCTGTAGTTCCTTGGAAACGGCAGATTTAAGCGGGTGTACAAGCTTAACGTCAATCGGCAATTGCGCATTTTACAACTGTAGTTCCTTGGAAACAGCGGATTTAAGCGAATGCACAAACTTAACGTCAATCGGCAGTAGCGCGTTCTATAACTGTGCCGCCCTGACAGATGTTTCATTTAACGGCGACGCAAATCTGACTACGCTTACATATGATTCTTCATATCCGATATTCGGAAACTGCACTAATCTGCAATCTGTTGATTTTACCGGCTGCTCGTCGCTTACGGGCATTCCTGCGTCTACGTTCAGCAGCAAAACAAACCTCAAAGAGGTTTCGCTGGACGGCTGTACCTCACTGGCAACGATCGACAGTCAGGCATTTTATAATTGCGTCAACCTGAAAGAAATAACTATCCCCGAAAACGTGGAAACCATAGGCTCGCAGGCGTTCTATGGCTGCTCCAGCCTTGAAACGATCAACTATAACGCCGCAAATGCTACGTCCGTAGGCACGAATGCGTTCCGCGGAGTAGGTCTGACCACAGATCTGACCCTGAATATCAGCAATAACGTTGACAGGCTCCCCGACAGTATTTTTGCAGACGGTGTAAAAATCAGCGAAATAAATTTCGAGGGCGTAAACGAAAGCCTTATTCTGGGCGTTGACGCGCTCAAATCTATGGGCAGACCGCTTTCCGATATGAGCGACGGTACGACGGAATATTATGTTGACGAATTCGGCGTGATCTATTCCAAGGATAGGACTGAGCTGTACTATATCCCTCAGAACCTGACAAGCTACACTGTCCCCGCAGGAGTAACGACTATCAAAAAGGATTCTTGCAGGCTTGCGGAAAGTCTTACGTCGCTTACCTTTGAAAATATTTCAGACATTACAACGCTGGAGTCCAACGCCTTTGCGGAATGCAAAACACTGACTTCCATAACATCGGACGGTACCACGGTATTTACCGTAGAGGACGCTGAAAACCTATTTGAAAACGCGTCCATAGGACTTCACGCATTCTATAACACAGGTCTTTTGGACATTGCCTCCACATCGGAGCTTTCCTCCGAGCCTATTCAGACAGCTACGATGAACGGCACTGCAAAGGAATACGAGCTGACCGTTTCGTTTACCGACAGCGATAAACTCGGAAAGCTTGACTCCGTATCGGTTGCAAGCACAAATTCAAGCGTTAACCGAATTCCGAGCGTTGAGCCTGTTAACGAGGACATTTACTATTATCTGACAAACGAGGTTGCTACGCTGAACGTAAGCGTTTCGGCATTCTCGGCAGGCGCAGATACCGAATCGGGCAACGATTTTGAAAAATATGCGCGTGTATTCTTCCAGTGCTCGTCTGACAATGTTATCTTTGAAAACTACATTGTCGGAATGACCACAACGATCACCAATACCTCGGGTGTAGCATATGAAGTAACGTTCAAACAGGTTGAGAACAGTAATATTTACTATCTTGAATTTGCTATGCCGTACGGAAATACAGTATCGTTTGACTCCAGAGTTTACGTTCCCAATCTTACAGATCAGAACGCAACAATGAAAATGTGGATACAGATAGCCGAGGATACCGAGGAAGAACTTTGGCTTACCCCAGAGAAGTATCAGGAGGCGCAATGGTACACGGCTATCCCCAAGTGGAGCGTAAAGCAAACTGCTTCTGCGACAGAATACGGCTTTGTGGCTGTAAGCACTGAAAACGGAAATATCCCGAAGATCAAGAATGATATTTCATTTAACATAGCCAACAGCAAGACGACTACGTCCAGTAAATCCGGCTATGGTATTGACCCGACAAAATCGCTGACGTTTACCGAATGGCTCACTCTGCCCGACGGCATCGAGTGGGAGGATCATGTGATTGAGGCAATCAAAAACGGCGACTATTACTGCACAGGCACATCGCCGTACATATATCTGAATACCTCTGAGGGTACGGTACAGCTCGCTTACATAAGCGTTACAAGCGAGGACGTCAGTGTTGTCTGGGACGACGAAAAGGGCTCGCCCGTAATAACATGGAAGGTAAAGAACAAAAATCTTTCAAGCACGACTATCACTAATGACGCCAACTATGATATGTCAACCCAAAATTACAGCATTAAATATAATGCCGATGTGATATTTAAAATTGCTGACGATTACGACTTTACGCAGAAAAGCAGGATTTACAGCAACGTGATACAGAATCCTGAGTATGTCTTTGCCGAGCCGAACGACACGACAAAGCACACTATCAACACCGATGAGACCGAAGTGCGCCGTGACAGCGTATTTGAGCAGGCTTCTCAGATCAGTGTTGTTATAGGCACTGCCAAGGCTGATATTTCGCTGACAAAATCAGCGGTTTATAACGGAAATACATATTCGCAGAATAATTCTTACTTTACAATGCCCAGAAATGCAAGTATCAAGTTTACTCTTAAAGCTAAGAACTCAGGCTATGTGCCCGGGACAATAACGAGAGTTGCTGATCCGCTGCCGACTATGTATACCTTACACCCTGAGGATATGCAGGCGATGTTTAACGACATCTACGGCAAGGAGTTTGTCATTACCATTAAAAACGGCTATAAGGATACAAGCGACGTCGCTGAGAGAACCTGTTATCAACGTAAACGGCGAGGAAACAGACATAACCGCCGTTCAAAAGGGCGAGACAATGGAGTTGCTCGGTACAATAACCATAAAATGGGCTGACGACGGAAGCTGTCTCGAACTGACCTGCGGCGATGACACGGTACGTATAGGTGACGGAGAGGAATTTGAAACCATTCAGGAATATTTTGACAGCGTGGATTTTATAAATATTTCGTCAACATCATACACCTGTGAATGGTTTATGGAGAATACTGAATTCGATCTTCTTGAAGAGCGTGAATATGTTATTCCGGCAACTGTAAAAAACGAATTTGAGTGGAACGGAAAAGATTACGTTGGCAGCAATACATCGACCGGCAGCGACTATTATAATTATGGCTATTATTCTGTTGACGATAACTACACTAACTCCAGCTCCACCCGATCGGGCTATATTCGCACGAGAAATTCCAGAGAACTCGCTGTCTCTAAAAGCTACTCCATAAACGGAGTAGCCAACGCCAAGACAATTAAAAACGGCGACATATGCGACTTCTCAATAAACATAACTCACTACGGTATGGGCGAACTTACGGGAGTTCCTGTCAACGACTATATGACAGGCTCGCATTCGGCGCTTGCTCCCGTTGAAGGCAATGAGAACGCAGTTCTTATCACTGTCGATGAGGACGGCAATGAGAACATAGTCAAGCTGCCGGAGGCAGGGCTGAGGATTGTTACCTACTACGTTACGATATATAATTCGGGCAATGCACGTTTGTATCTTAACGATATGATCGACACACTGCCCAAGGGCTTTACCTATCGTGGAATGTGCGCTGTTACTGATTACAGTTCAGTTTCTACAGGCACCTCTAATTTTTACAGCGATACTGGTTATGTGAAGGCAAACAATAGCAGCACTGCTAATAGTTCGTATTTGCTGACATACCGTTATAAAGACGGCGATTCCGGAAGGAATGTCAACAATATTCTTGCGCCGGTAGCAGATGTTAATAATGACAGCGTTGAGTATATGTCGGCTTATGTACACTATACCGGCATAAGCACACAAGACGTGAACGGCGATTATCAGCAAAAGCTGAAATTCAGCTTTTCCAATGAATATGGTACTTATACCAAAGGAAACATCGGTTATGACAGCGAAAAGGGTATGTGCTATCTTGAAAAGGGTCAGGCTGTTTCGTTCGGTTACAGGTGTTATGTTCCTGAGTATCAGTATACAGAGGACGTTGCCAACAACAGGATATCGATGCAGTATTACGATTATAACGGCGCAGGCTTTAAAAAGTCCGAGGGCGTTACCGTATCAGGAAATTACACCAATTACGCATCGTCGACAAACGACGGCGGATGCGATATCTGGAGTGATTTCGAGGCTTCGACTGCGGGTCTTGAGGGCGAATACACCACAGACTGGCTGACCTCGGACGTTGATCTGGTAAGAGGCTCTGTTATCCCGGGAGTTACAAAGCAGATAACCTCAAAAATAACCTCGCAGGGCGAGAAGGAGGACTGTAAGACAGGTCTTATAAATTCGTCGGATACCGCGGAATGGACGATGACCTTTTCAAACGACGGAACGGAAGCCATAAGCAATTATACAATTACTGACACAATGCAGTATCCGTTCTATTTTACAGGCGATGTATCTTATAAAATATCATCCGGATACATACCATATAATACTTCTGCTTGTTCTCTGCTTAAAGGAATTACCTTTAAAGACGCAAACGGTAATGAAATAACGCAAGCGCTTGATAAGTATGATAAGGAAGCTATTACGGTAGACTTTAAAACGTTGTCTGCTTATAGCAATTCTAGTCTGACTTACGGTAACTCTTATTCAGTAAAGCTGGGCGAGGAAAATACATGCAGCTTCCGTACCGGCAATTATGCTGCTATTGGTCCCGACATCGCTTATAGCTCAATTACAGCTAAAGTCAAATTTGACATTGACGAAAACTATAACTGTATTCTTCAAATAACCTTTGACGAAAATTCACGATCAGTGCTAGCCATAGGTCCCGGCATCAGTGCAACAATGACGGTTCAGACCAAACTGCCGCAAAGTGAAATGCCATTAAATAACTTTGTAAATACGGTAAGGTTTTCACCGAATATGGATTACGACGCTGACAACGTTATACATGGCGCAGTTATCAGAGACGACAGCGGCGAACCACTGGGTATTGAGGCTTCGTCAATGATTACCATTTCAGGCGCATATGCCACAACATCATGGAAAACCATAACCGACGACTCTGATCCCGATAATAATGCGTCTTCAAGAGAGGTAGACAATTATATCGTTCTAAAATGGGACGATGAACAGGACTGGGATGAAAATTCCGAATATCCGCCGTGCTCGTCTTTCACCTATGGGCTGAGCGTTCAGAATTTGTGCAATCAACAGTCTATAAGCAGAATGGTCATTATCGACGATCTTCCCGAGGTAGGAGATCATATGTCCTACGGCGATGATACTTCACCGAGATACAGCGAATTCATGGTTTCTCTCACAGAGATAGCGGAAGAAAGGTTCAGCGTCTGGGACGAAACTACTCAGATCAATCGCGTAGCTGACAGCAGTTACTTTACAGAGGACGAGCTTGGTTATACTATTGAATTTTCTACCGCAACAGAATTTACAACTGAGGACTGGGAAGGAAAGGACGATACTGCCACGGAATGGCTGTCACTTGAAGAGGCAGCTCAGATGATAGAGGACGGTACTCTGAAAATCAACGAGATAAGATCGTTCAGAGTTATTGTCAAAGGAGGAGAGGGTATTGCTAAGGATCACACGCTTACTGTTAAGGCGGACGCAAGGATTTACGGAAAGGTTTCTCCCGGTCAGATAGCATGGAATAACTTCGGTTACAGATATGCGGTTCCGATTAGCGATACCTCAGATCTGGAACTGTCGGCTTCGTCCCTGAATGTAGGAATTATGACCGCTACAACACCTAAGATCAAAAAGGTGATAAATGCAGGTACGGGCAGAGATATAACTGCGGCAGAACTCAACGCTTCCGCTGAATTTATCGTTTACCACAGCGATGCTATCGAGTATGAAAATGAGCAGGATCTGCTTAAAAAGCTTTATGAAGATAAAATTGACTTTACTGTTGTAACGCTCACTCCCGAGCAGATAGACGGCGGAGAATATATGAGCCTTGACAATCCTGTGGCATATGCTGTTGAGATCGACAAAGACGGAAATTATTTCTATACGTCTACTGAAAGTAAGTTCCCATGGACAGAAGGAGAAAAGTATACGTTTACGGAAATAAATCTTCCCGAAAATGTAATATTCTCAACAATGCAGGGAAGTAAGCTGAATGAGTACACGATCACTTATATCAGAAACGGAAGATATAAGATCAGCTGCGTAAATGTTTATGACGATTATGCAATAACTATAAGAAAAACCAATGCAAAGGACAGTTCTCCTCTTGAGGGCGCAGGCTTTGCGAGATACGGCGTGATAACCGGAACGTCAGGAGATCCCGAATATGAGGAGCTTGTACGGCAGATGTGGAGCGAAAATGTAAACGCATATATCGGTGCAGTAAAGCGTATTCAGGAGCTTGAAACAGACAATGAAAGCCTGCATATATTGTCATCGGTAAACTATTCAAGGCTGGAGTCCGTAAAGGACAGCTATGAAAAGTTTAGCGCTGTTCAGGGAACGGTTGAAGAAATTACAGATGCGTCCGATATAGGACAGAATTTCAGTCAGCTATACAGAGTTGATAACGGCGACGGAACAGAGACTGTATACTATTTCATAGATTTCAATATGACAGATGAGAACGGTCAAATCACATATCCAAGCGAGATAGAAAAGAATTTTGCGTTTTTGGAAACAGTTGCTCCCGAGGGCTTTGTCCTTACGCACAGACTGAATTTATCATCAAGAGGTAATGTAAGCAGCGGAGGAACGCTGTATGTAGATATATCCAATTCTTATGCAACGGAACTGCCGATGACAGGCGGCAGCGGAATGCTTTACATTATTCTTATGGGAACGGCATTAATGCTGTTATCAACAATAGTTGTTATTGTCCGTATCAAAAAGAAAGGAGGATCATCTGCCTGAGTAAAGGCAAGTTAATCGGAATAAAAAAATTTAGGAGGACTTTTATATGAAAAAGTTAAAACGAATAGTCGGCGTTATAGTCGCCGCTATAACGCTGGCAATGTGCCTGAGCATCAGCGTATTTGCGTCATCAGAATCGGTGACGCCCAAAGGAACTATTACAATAAAGAATGACAAGAGCGATACAAATGTATCGATTGCAGGCAAAGAATATACTGCATATAAGGTTTTTAATCTTGTACAGAATGACGATCATTCCGCTTATGCTTATACTCTGAATTCAGCATTTGAGGGTTTGTTTGAAAGCAAAGCTTTTTCAGAAGCTTTTCCCAATGCCAATGTAGATGAAACGAAAACATCAACGATTTACAGTTTTGTTTCGGGTCTCACAGATGCTAAGGATATTGAAAGCTTTGCTAATGTAATTTACAGCTTCGCAACAAACGAGGAAAGTCCTGTAACGGCAACAAAAACAGCGACTGCATCAACAACATCGGAAACAAATATTGAAACTGCCGTATTCGACGAGCTTGAATTGGGTTATTACCTTATCAACGGTTCAGGCGTTTCTATGGATAATACTTCAAATGTAGTAACAGCTTGCGCGCTGGATACAACAACATGGACAGCAGATCCGACAGATTCTACTAAAGGCGAATATGCTGTCACTATCGACGTTAAGGTAGGTGTGCCCACAGTTGAGAAGAAGATCGTTCAGAACAAGGGAGAGACTTCTGAAAATCTTGTAGACGTTGATTCGGCTAACATAGGCGATACGATCAATTTCCGAGTAACATCAAATGTACCCGATCTTACCGGATACACAGCATATACCTTTACAATGACAGATACAATGAGCAAGGGTCTTACATTTAATAATGATCTTGTAATTAAAATAGGCAGTACTGTAATCGAAAACTCCACTGATGACGAAACAGAAAAGCTTTACACAGTTACTTCAAATAACGATAAGGATACGGGAGTAACAACTATCACAGTTACATTTACAGATTTCTATACACTGATAACTGAAGGTCAGTATGCTCAGGGGACTGTAATTACTTATGATTATTCAGCGATTCTGAATGAAAATGCCGCAATTTCCCCTAATGCAAATCCCAATACCGTAAAGCTCACATACAGCAACGATCCACACAATACTACAACTAACGATACCGCAGATGATACCGTAAACGTTTACACTTTTAAGCTGGACATTTATAAGTACACAGATCACGGTGCAGCGAATACACCGCTTGCAGGCGCAGAGTTTGAAGTAAGAAAGGGAAATACTCTAATAAGCTTCGTTGAGGATAATGGAAAATACCGTGTTGCAACCGCTGGTGATACTAGCACGACTACGACAGTGGTTTCCGGTAATGACGGATACATTCACATTGAAGGTCTCGGTGAGGGTGATTATACTCTTAAAGAGACAGAGGCTCCTAAAGGCTACAATCTTCTTGAGAGCGATATTTCTGTTAAGATCGAACCTGAGTATGAAAATGGAAGTCTGAAAGAGCTTACGGCTCCCGCAGAAAATGCGGCTTACACACTTCTTGATGACAATGCTGGTATTAAGACCGATGTTGAGAACACCACAGGCACTGAGCTTCCAAGCACAGGCGGAATGGGTACCGTTCTGATCTATATTGTCGGAGGACTGCTCATTGCTATAGCCGTTATCAGCGTTACTGCAAGAAAAATTGCCAAGAAAAAGGCATAATAATCAGTTGGACATGGCGGTAATATGAAAAGATTTCTTAAAGAGCATTGTTTTAATATAATAATGACGATAATATTTCTCATAGGTATCGCCATTGTCGTTTATCCTACTGTCAGCGATTACTGGAACTCAAAGGTACAGTCCAAGGCAATCAGCGATTATAAGAATGCGGTAAGCAATACCGAGAACTCGAAACTGGAGCGAATGAAGGCAGCAGCCTCATTGTATAATCAGGCTTTATATAACAGTCAGCAGAGCGGAAAACCTGTCAGTGAGGGTACAGCCGATTATGAAGATGTGCTTAATATCAACGGAGACGGAATTATGGGGTATTTGACTATCCCTGCTATTGACGTTGAACTGCCTGTTTATCACGGAACGGAGGACAGTATTCTTCGCGTTGCCGCAGGACATTCGCCGTCATCATCGGTTCCTATAGGCGGGGAAAATACGCATTCAGTAATTTTAGGTCACAGAGGTCTGCCGTCCGCAAGGCTTTTCAATGATCTTGACCAACTTGAAAAAGGTGACTATTTTGAGATACATGTTTTGGACGAAACTCTTTGTTACGAAGTTTTTGATATTGAAATAATCGAGCCTAAGGAACTTGCAAATCTCAGGATAAAAAGCGGCGAGGATATTATTACTTTAGTAACCTGTACGCCTTATGGAATAAATACACACATATTACTCATTCATGGGAAAAGAGTTGAGAAGAACGAAATAGATTTATTGATCTATTCCGAAGCCCGCCGAATTAATAAGGCATATGTAGCGATAGCTGTTGGAATTGTACTATGGACATTAGCAATGTTCGTATTGCTGTATGTCTCATCAAGGTACAAAACTCGCAGACTTAGCAGAGAGGAATATTTGAGGCGTCGTAAAATACTGGATAAATACCAAAAGTAAGGAGGGATAGCAATGAATAAAATGGGATGCATAAAGCTAAATGCAATGATAACTGCCTTTCTTACGATATGCTTATTCTTTTCATCGATACCTGTGTCGGCAGAAAGCGACGACGCTTCAATTTCGATCCTTCTGACTGACACTCAGAGGAATATTACTGTAAGCGGCGTTGAGGTATCTATGTATAAAATTGCAGAATTTACCGATTATAAAAAGCACGAATTTACTGTGACAGAGGAATTTGAGCAGATCGTATCCCGGCTTGATTTTTCAACTACCGAAAAAGGCTGTTCAATGGAAAACGCGGAAATCATTCTGAATTTCATTAAGGATAATGATATTTCAGCACAAGCAGTAGTGAAATCTGATGAAAACGGTATTACTGAATTTGGTAAGGTTGAAAAGGGTATATATCTTATCGATTCAGAGGACAGTGATAAGTATTTGATAAGTGCATTTCTGGTAGAGGCTCCGCTGTATGAAGACGGTAAATATTACAACGAAGTACAGGCTTCTCCGAAAATTCTTTCTATTACCGATGATAACAGTTTACCTGATTCATCGGTTAGCGATACTCCTCCTGACTATGGAGAAAAAATTCCTCAGACGGGTCAGCTTAAATGGCCTGTTCCCGTACTTGCAATTTTAGGAATAACCCTGATCGTGATCGGGTATGCTGACCGCTGTTTCAGATCAAGGAAACACGATGAAGATTAGCAGAAGCGGAGTACTAATAGCTGTCGGAATCATACTCCTTTCTTCAGCTATTGCTCTTGAAGCCAAAAATATAAGTGCTGACCGTAAAGGCAAGGAGTCCTCAGAGCGTATCGTTTATGAAATAAAAGAAATTATAACTGATGATTTTATTGACAGCTCTGTTTCTGACGGAGTCAGTAATGATGATGAAAACGTAGACGACGATTTTGTTATTATTGATGATGTGAAATACTGCGGTATTATTACTATACCCGCAATAGAAGTTGAGCTTCCTGTTTCATATGATTATTCCTACGAGCAGATGTCCGAAAGCTTATGCCGTTACTGTGGCAGCCTAGAAGACGGTGATATGATAATCTGTGGTCATAATTACAGATCGTTTTTGCAAAATCTTGACAGAATAAACGAGGGTGACAGTATTATTTTTACCGATCACAGCGGTTTAAGCTATGAGTATACTGTAAATGAGATACAGCTTATCGGCGGTTATGAACTTCGCAAACTTTTAGAAGGAGGCTCAGACTGGGACATGTCACTGTTTACCTGTAATTACAGCGGATATTACAGATATGTTTTGCGGTGTAAATTTAAGTAATGGTAATTTTCGTGAATTTGTATTGATAAGCTCACTGTGATGACGCTTATTTCAGGTGTTAGTGAACAAAGGATATTGGAACCCAAGCTTCTCACTATAAAGAGCTCGTATTTACGAGCTCTTTTCATGTTTTGCAGTATAAATTTTTAAGGTGAAAACCTACGCCCTCACATAAATACACAGGAGAACGTAAAACCATATATTCCGAAACATAATCATATAATTTAATTGCAATATTTTTGTAATTACTGTTTTACCGAATTTAAAGATAAAATTTATGTCACTTGAGAAGTATAATTTATCTGTTTTTGTCAGAAATTATGGTTTCCTATGCAGCCAGATCTTTTTTTGTGTATTTTACAAAGCCTGCTGCAACTCCTGCCGCCGAGTATAAACAACCAAGGAGAATCAGTCCTATATCAATCTCTGAATTGGAAATTATATTGCCTGCATCTGCGTAAGCAAAGGGGGTAATGTATTTTAAAGCCTCGGCCTGCTCGCTGATATTGGAAACTATATTAAAAAAATACAGTGCAAAGGCGATACCGATGCCGATCCCTATACTGCCCCGACGGATAAAAGCTGAGACTCCAAAGCATACAGAGCCTATCTCAAGCTGGAGGATAGTATATGCAAGGTGCAGGAGGAGTAATTCCATGACCTCAATTTTTTCGCCGATCGCGGCAAATCCTAAAATACTGATCAGCACAATTACTATGTTCATGGCTATAATACGCGTGTAAACTGCCAGAAGCTTTTGTATAAGTACGTTACTTCGGCTGACAGGGTGAGTGAATAAGAATTCCGCCGTGCGGTTCTTTTCTTCTGCAGACAAAACAGCCGCCGCTGTCAATGCCGCAAAAAAACTGCCGCCGATACCGAGGACATTTCCGCATTCAGTTCCGTAATAACCCATAATTTCTCCGAAATTGAGCTTATCCATACCGAATGCCGCCGTAAAGTCTCCCATATCGGAAAATATATCCGTTACGTTTTCCATTTGATTTTTCATCTCGGGAAAGATCAATATGCATACCAAAAGCATAAATATCATTGCGCCCGTCCAGACGCACCATGTTTTAAAGGAATGTTTAAGCTCCTTGATGTATACTACTGTCATTTGTTTTCACCGTCCTCCTCGTAGTAATGCATAAATATCTCGTCAAGTCCCGGTTCGGTTATGGTCATATCGGAAAGGGGCAGCTTTGACGCACATTCCAGCAGCTCCTTGATATTTCCGCTGTAAAGAAAGCTGACGATATTGCCGGAGACTTCGGCAGACCTTACAGCAAGTTTTTCGGGGATCGCTGAAATACCGTGCAGGGTTACTCTTTTGGCTTTGGTCTTTGCTAGATTTTCAACGCTGTCCTGTGCGATAAGCTTTCCTTCTTTTATAATTGCCGCATTGATACAGTTGTGCTGTATTTCAGATAAAATGTGCGATGAAAGAAAAACTGCCGCTCCTTCGTTATGACGTTCCTTAAGAATGTCATAAAATTCTTTTTGCATAAGCGGGTCAAGTCCGCTTGTAGGCTCGTCAAGTATGTAAAGCTTAGGCTTATGCTGCATAGCACAGACTATCGCTACCTTTTTTCTGTTACCCAGAGAAAGCTCCTCTATTCGTTTGCTCATATCAAGAGACAGTCTTTCACACAGTATTTTTGCCTCCTGCGAACAATCCTTTTTTCTCATACGGGCCGAAAATGAAATGGTATCCTTAACGCTCATGTTGTTATAAAACATAGCTTCCGCGGGCATATACCCCACATCGGCAAGAATACGCTTTTTATCCTTTACCACATTCATTCCGAAAATTTCGGCTGTCCCCGACGTAGGAGATATAAGTCCCAGCAGAGTTCGGATAGTTGTGGATTTACCCGCGCCGTTAGGACCTATAAACCCAAAGTAGTCGCCCTCGCTTACAGATAGGTCAAGGTTTGTAATACCTCTTGATTTACCGTAGTTTTTGGTGAGAGCTTTTGTTTTTATTACCGCCATAGCTTTACCTCCGTTTTTTATTTTTTGCATTATATTTAGAATTTTCTCTAAATATAAATATATCATATACCGGTCTGCTTGTCAAGGGGAGTTTAGAACTTTTTCTAAATTTCCCTTTCAATTATAATAAAACGGGATCGCCGCCGAGCAGCAATCCCGTAAGTGTTATTAGTTATTATATATCAGAACGCAATTTTCTTGGAAATATAATCAACCAGCTCGTTGATCTTAACTCTCTCCTGTTCCATTGTATCTCTGTCACGGACTGTTACACAGCCGTCCTCAAGAGTGTCAAAGTCGTAGGTGACGCAGAACGGAGTGCCGATCTCGTCCTGTCGGCGGTATCTCTTGCCGATCGAACCTGCCTCGTCGTAGTCAACGTTGAAATGCTTTGCAAGCTCGTCATAAAGCTCTCCTGCCTGTGAGCTGAGCTTCTTTGAAAGAGGAAGTACGCAAGCCTTGAACGGAGCAAGCGCAGGATGAAAATGCATAACGGTTCTTATGTCAGGCTTTTCCTCAGTACCGATATTTTCCTCGTCATAAGCCTCGACCACAATAGTCAGGAACAGTCTTTCAACGCCCAGAGACGGCTCGATAACGTAGGGAATATATCTCTCGTTAGTCTCAGGATCAAAATAATCGAGACTCTTGCCGCTGGTGTTGATGTGCTGTGTAAGGTCATAGTCGGTTCTGTCAGCAACGCCCCAAAGCTCGCCCCAGCCGAACGGGAACAGGTACTCAAAGTCAGTTGTAGCCTTGGAGTAGAAACAAAGCTCCTCCTGCGAGTGATCGCGTAGACGGAGATTTTCTTCCTTTATGTTAAGGCTCAGCAGCCAGTTCTTGCAGAATTCTCTCCAGTAGCTGAACCATTCAAGGTCAGTACCGGGTTTGCAGAAGAACTCAAGCTCCATTTGTTCAAACTCTCTTACTCTGAAAATAAAGTTACCGGGAGTGATCTCGTTTCTGAATGACTTTCCTATCTGAGCAACGCCGAAAGGTACTTTTTTACGGCTTGTCCGCTGTATATTTGCAAAGTTTACGAAAATGCCCTGCGCGGTCTCCGGCCTGAGGTAAAGCTCCGACTTAGAATCCTCGGTAACGCCCTGGAAAGTCTTGAACATAAGATTGAACTGACGAATGTCCGTAAAATTATGCTTGCCGCACTCCGGGCAAACAATATTCTTTTCATTGATGTAATCCATCATCTGCTGATTTGTCCAGCCGGCAACGTTGGTGCCGTCGAAATCTTCAATGAGGTTATCCGCTCTGTGACGGGTCTTACACTCCTTGCAGTCCATAAGAGGATCGGAAAATCCGCCGATATGACCCGAAGCGACCCATGTCTGGGGATTCATAAGAATGGCTGAGTCAAGACCGACATTGTATTTGTTTTCCTGAATGAACTTCTTTCTCCATGCGTTTTTTATATTATTTTTCAGCTCTACGCCGAGAGGACCGTAGTCCCATGTATTGGCAAGACCGCCGTAGATCTCGCTGCCGGGGTAAACAAATCCTCTGCCCTTGCAGAGAGCGACGATTTTTTCCATAGTCTTTTCAGTATTTTTCATGATCATTCTCCTTACCGGTACGCTGGCTGCGCCCTTTTAGTATTACCATTATATTTTACAGCTAAATGTGAAATATGTCAAGGGGGGAAACAAGAAAATCTGTTCAGCGGAACGAAATGAAAAGCCAACACAGAACTATGACGTAAGGCGCGGGTCCGGCGGCGCTGCGCTGGCGGGGTCGAGGGGCAGAGCCCTCGCGGGTCAAGGGCAGCGCCCTTGTCGCCTCCGCAGAGGCGAAACTCTCCAAAATGAGAAGTGCGAAATCATTTGCGGCAAGCGAACTAATGAGAAGTCCAACAAGGCGGCGCACAGAAAAAAACTCTAAACCGAACAAAAAGAAAGGCGGCGCATATCTATCTAAACCCGATAGATGTGCGCCGCCTGCAATTTTACAGCAAATTCCTGTTCGGAATTTGCGAGTTAAATTTGCTATGCCGACGTCAGAAGGCATAATGACCGGTAATTCTTCCGCCAATCATAGCAGCGGAGCAAAAATCCTAAGCAAAACCGACGCAAATCTGCTGCCGAAGCTTATATTTCTTACCTCCTCGGGAGTTACAAGATGACATTTATTTGCGAATAGATCGTCAAAATCTGCACGAATATCCTTAATGCAGTCCATACCGTACATATAAGTAGCGCATTCAAAGTGCAGATAAAGACTGCGGTAATCAAGATTTATAGTGCCGACAATAGCCTTTTTGTCATCTGAAAGAAAGGTTTTTGCGTGAATAAATCCCGGATCGTATTCATATACCTTAACTCCTATAGCCAGAAGATCGCGGTAGTAGGACTTTGTGATGCAGTGTATGTACCATTTATCCGGAATATGGGGAGTGATGACTCTTACGTCAATTCCGGATTTTGCCGCCATTTCAAGGGCGGTCATAAGCTCGTTGTCAGGAATAAAGTACGGCGTAGTGATATAAATGTAGTCCTTAGCGGTGTTTATCATATCTATGTATACAAATTTGCCTACTTCCTCATTATCCAGCGGAGAATCGGCATAGGGAATAACATAGCCCTTTTTAGGCAAGCTGTCTCCGCTATCGGACTTTTTGAGCCTGTACATATCATACTGTGCATTATCACCAGAAATTACCTCCCACATCTGCAAAAACATCATTGTGAAATTCCATACAGCCTCACCGCGTATCATAACAGCATTGTCTTTCCAGTGACCGAAACGTTCTATGCGGTTAATGTACTCGTCCGCAATATTTACACCGCCGTTAAAAGCAACCTTGCCGTCTACCACAAGTATTTTTCTGTGGTCTCGGTTGTTGAGGATAGTTGATATCATAGGTCTGAATTTGTTGAAAATAAGACACTTCACGCCGTTTTGTCTCAAGGCTTTCAGATCTCTTGACGGAAGAGTGAACTGAGAACCCATTCCGTCGCAGAGAAACCTTACCTCCACGCCTGAATTGGATTTTTCAATTAGAATATCCATAATTTCGCCCCACATTTCGCCGTCGTCAACTATGAAATATTCAATGAAAATAAAGCTCTCAGCTTTTTTCAGCTCTCTGATCATAGCGGGGTATTTATCGTCTCCTAAAGGAAAGTATTCGGCAGACTGTCCCTCGTATGTCGGGTATCCGCCGCATATGTCCACATATCTTGCAAGCTTATAAAGTTCGGGATCATCGGATTTCAGCCTGCTCATCAGTTTTTGATCCGTTGTCAGAAAGGCTCGGGTATTAGCGCATTTTTTTGCATATTTATTCTTGACCTTTCTTGTTCCCGGCTGATTTGAAAGCATTAGGTACAGCACCGTTGTAAAAACAGGAACAGCCAGAAGGGGAACTATCCACGCAAGCTTATATGCCGGATTTTCATTGGTGTTCAGCAGAGAAATTGCCAGTACCATTGATATCGTAGAAAATAGGACATGAAGGTATGTATACTGCTCGCTCAGACTTGTAAACGTCAGAAAGATCAGCAGAAACTGCAATGCCAGCAGAAGAATAATCGTAGCCTTCTGCGAGAATATTATTTGTATCAGTCTTTTCGGTTTTTTATGTCTTTTTTTATTGCTTATGTTATCCTGCTTTTCGTTCATAATTTCCTCCCGCCTTTTCAAAAATAACAAAGAATATACATACAATATTAGTATAGCATTTTTTGTTGAATTTTTCAACAGCCTTTCGACATTTTTATAGAAATTTTTGGCGGAACAGACGGGTCTGTAGTTTTAATTGATACTATTTGTTTGATTTTATTTTCATGCAAAAAGCCGTATGCCCGGTTATTCCGTGCATACGGCTTTTCGTGGTTTGTATGGCAAGTGAAAGAAAAAAGCGAATTAACAAGCAAGAGAAGCCTT
>CAYNPW010000024.1:0-30034 GCA_964399215.1 uncultured Ruminococcus sp.
TAAACATAATGGTGAACTGCCTTTCTCTGTTGTTGATTTTCTTTAACAACGCTATCGGACACTTCAAAAGGCGTTTTATGCTCTTGACAATCGGAGATTTATATAGTATAATAAATATCTAGATATAGGATTTTTAAGGAGATTTTAGATTATGAAACTTAACGGTTCGGACGTTATCATCGAGTGCCTTTTGGAGCAGGGCGTAGATACTATTTTCGGCTATCCGGGAGGAGCTGTGCTTAATATCTACGACGCTCTGTATAAGTATTCCGATAAGATCAAACATATTATTACCGCTCACGAGCAGGCGGCTTGCCATGCTGCGGACGGCTATTCCAGAACGACAGGCAGAACGGGCGTTGTCCTCGCTACGTCGGGTCCCGGCGCCACTAATCTGGTGACCGGTATCGCTACAGCTTATATGGACTCTGTCCCTATGGTTGCCATTACGGGTAACGTCGGAAGAAGCCTTTTGGGTCTTGATTCCTTTCAGGAAGTGGATATATGCGGAATCACAATGCCTATTACAAAGCATAATTACATAGTTAAGGATCCGGATAAGCTCCCGGATATTATCAGAGAGGCTTTCTATATTGCCAACGAGGGCAGAAAGGGTCCTGTGCTTATAGATATTCCTAAGGACATTACAGCGGCTATGATAGATTATGAAAAATGCAAGCCTGTTAAGCCTGCTGATCATATTCCCGACGGTATCGGCGAGCAGCTCGAAATTGCGGCTGAGCTTATAAAGTCTGCTGAAAGACCGTTTATCTATGCAGGCGGCGGAGTTGTTTCTGCTGATGCAACCGAGGAAATGACGGAGTTTGTAAGAAAGATAAACGCTCCTGTATCGCTGTCGCTTATGGGACAGTGCGCTATGGACAATACCCTTGACTGCTTCATAGGTATGCTGGGTATGCATGGTACAAAGACAGCGGCTATGACGCTTAATAAATGCGATCTTATGATAGTTCTCGGCTCGAGATTTTCCGACAGAGTTCTCTGCAATCCCAATACTTTTGCAAAGAACGCTAAAATCATACATATCGAAATAGATCCCGCCGAGATCGGCAAGAATATCGACGTTTATCATCACGTTACGGGAGATGTAAAGTATGTTCTCTCAGCGCTCAACAAAATGCTTCCTGATATGAAACACTCTATCTGGATGGATCAGGTCATGCAGTGGAAAAAGCAGTATGCTCTTAAAATGGTACCGATCGAGAGAGAGGACGAGGTTCTTCCTCAGGACGTTATCGAGGAGCTTGACAGACTTACCGAGGGAAAGGCGATCATTTCTACTGAAGTAGGTCAGCACCAGATGTGGGCGGCTCAGTATTATAACTTTAAGTGCCCAAGAAGCTTTGCTTCCAGCGGCGGACTGGGTACAATGGGCTACGGATTCGGCGCAGGCATGGGCGCGAAGGTCGGAAATCCCGACAGGACCGTTGTAAATATTGCGGGCGACGGAAGCTTCTTTATGAACTGTAATGAGCTGTCAAGCCTTGCCAAGCACAATATACCGATGATAGAGCTTGTATTTGAAAACGACGTTCTGGGTATGGTAAGACAATGGCAAAGACTTTTTTACGGCAAGAGATTTTCGCAGACCGATATTCAGAGAGGTACAGATCTTGTTAAGCTTGCAGATGCTTTCGGCATAGAGAGTGTAAGAATTACAAATAAGTCTGAGATCAGACCTATGCTGGAAAAGGCTCTTAACTGCGGAAAGCCTTGTCTGGTTGACGTTATTATCAATAAGGATATAAACGTTCTTCCTATGGTTCCTGCCGGAAAGGACGTGGGCGAGCCTATTATGGATATTGTTATCGACTGATTTATGGGAGTGTAAATGAAACCCACTAAAAAATTCAAGGAAAATGCGGCGCTTGTTATACTTGGCATAGTCTTGTTCTGGGGACTGTTCAACTATGAGCTGATTCTGAAAATAATGGGTTACGGATTTTCCATATTAAAGCCTGTTGTTATGGGAGCGGTCATTGCTTTCATACTGAATGTTCCTATGACGGCGATAGAGAGAAGATTTCTGAAAACGCCTAAAAAGGAAAAGGCTCAGCAGATAATGAAAAAGATACGCAGACCGCTGGCTATCGTGATTACGTTCATGCTGGGCTTCGGCGTGGTCGCGCTGGTTTGCTGGCTTGTCATTCCCGCGCTGATAAGTACTGTTTCTCAGCTTACAGCGGATATTCCCCTGCTAGTGGAAAATACGGCGGATCTTCTCAAGGATAATAAGACCGTTATGGAATGGCTTTCCAGAATGAATATAGATCAGCAGGATATTATTGACAAGGCGACTTCGTGGCTGAAAGACGGCGTTGTAATAATGAAAACGCTTGATTCCACAGTAAGCTTTGCAGCGGCGCTGTTTTCGTCGGTAGTCAACTTCGTACTGGGTATGTTCTTTGCGGTGTATATGATGTCGCAGAAGGAAAAGCTTAAAGAGCAGGGAAAGAAAATAGCGTCCGCTTTTATGTCGGAGGATATTGTAAGACGTATAAGCAAGATATGCCGCAGGACCATTGATATTTTCGGCAAGTTCCTTGTGGGACAGACTGCGGAGGCGATCATACTCGGCACGCTGTGCTTTATCGGTATGACGATATTCCGTTTCCCAAATGCGGTAATAGTGGCTGTTCTTGTGGCGTGTACGGCGCTGATCCCTATTGTGGGAGCGTTTATCGGTACTGCTGTGGGATTTCTGCTTATCTGCGTGACGGGCTTTAAGCAGGCTGTGCTGTTTGTGGTGTTTATGATAATTCTTCAGCAGATAGAGGGAAATCTGATTTATCCGAGAGTTGTCGGAGGTTCTGTGGGACTGCCTGCACTGTGGACGCTTTTTGCGGTAACGGTAGGCGGAAATATGTTCGGCATAATCGGTATGTTTATGTCTGTGCCTGTATTCTCGGTAATATACTGTACCCTCAGCGAAATCGTGGAGTACAGAAATGAAAAGAAAATTTTGAAGGACAGTTGAAAAACGGTTCTTCCGAATATATAAATAAAATAACAATTAATGAAAAATGGAGGTAAAAAAGATGAAAAAGATCTTATCGGCAATAGCGGCTATTGCTCTTGCGGCGTCCTCAATGGCGGTTTCTGTTTCAGCGGACAGCGCCGACAGCGGTATGAGAGATATTACCACTATGGAGCTCGTCAAGGAAATGGGCATAGGTATCAATCTCGGAAATACATTCGAGGCTACCTACAATAAGGACAATACCGTCAACGGCTATGAAACAGGCTGGGGAAGTCCTACTATCACTCAGGAAATGATCCAGGGTATGGCAGACGAGGGCTTCGGCGTACTGAGAATTCCTGTAGCATGGTCAAATATGATGGACTTTGACAAGGACTACGAGATCAACGCGGACTACATGGCAAGAGTCAAAGAAGTAACAGAGTGGGCGCTTGACGCAGATATGTACGTAATCGTTAATATTCACTGGGACGGCGGCTGGTGGGAGGATTTCCCTACAGATACCGACGAATGTATGCACAGATATGAGCGTATGTGGCAGCAGATCTGCGATGGCTTTGCAGAGTATGACGACCACGTAATGTTTGAGTCGCTCAATGAAGAGGGCGGCTGGTCATCAGTATGGGATCAGTGGTCAGGAACTCAGGAGCAGAAGGAGCAGTCTTACGGTCTGCTGAATGAAATAAATCAGACCTTTGTTGACTTAGTAAGAAGTCAGGATAACAATAATGCGGAGAGACATCTTCTTATAGCGGGTTATACTACAGATATTGATCTGACCTGTGACTCCCTATTTGAAATGCCTGACGATCCTCTGAACAGATGCGCTGTTTCGGTTCACTATTATTCACCGTCGTCTTTTGCCATTGCTGAGGAAAATACGACGTGGACTACACCGAGAACATTCTGGGGCACAGGCGCTGACTATACTGAGCTCAAGACCCAGATGAATAAGCTTAAGACAACCTTTATTGATAACGGAATTCCTGTTATTATTGGCGAGTGCGCAAGCGCAAGCCGTCTTAATAAAGAGGCTTCCGAGCTTGTCAGATACAATCTTGCAGTTATCGGAGAGGCTGTTGACAACGGTCTTTGCCCTATAATATGGGACGTAACGATGAGTCAGGATTCCGACGAAAGAATTTATTCCATTTACAGCAGAACTCTCTGCAAGCTCGGCGATGAAGACTTCAAGGCAGGTCTTGAAGATATTTTTGCAGGCAAAAAGGCTGCTGAGATCACAGGAAAAAATCTTTATGCGGTTGACGGCGACGACGATCCTTTCACTATTGACGCTGCAACAACAAGCGACGGAAAGATTACATATTCTACTTCTGATGAAAGTATTGCAACCGTTGACGAAAACGGAGTAGTAACGCCTCTCAGAACGGGTATTGCCAGAATAGTTGTTTCTTCCGCTGCGACTGACGAGTACAGAAAGGCTGAAAAAATCGTTTATGTAAGAGTTGAATCCGATAAGACAGGTATCGATGATCCGTCTTCGGTTGTTGACGACAACTCGAGCGACGCAAGCAGCTCACAGGCGGATTCTGAGAGCGGCAGCTCGTCTGAGTCTTCTGCGGACACATCATCAATTACGGATAGCGGTTCTTCATCACAGTCTGCTAATTCGTCTTCCAAGGCTGCGTCAAACGAAACTACGGCTAACCCTTCAACAGGTGCGGTTTACGGACTTGGTGCGGCAGCGGCAATTCTTGCGGCGGCTATCGTGATCAAAAAGAGAAAGTAATTTAATGCTTTGAATTTTACGAACGGCGTTTTTACGCCGTTCTTTTTTTGTATATTTTAATTGCCGGAACGCATAATAGTATTAACTATCAAAAAAAATATTACGAAAGGCAATGTTATGAGTTTTTCACCTGATTATGAAAATTACAAGGATAAAAAGATAAATACGAGTATTTCCTCCGCTATGCGTGATATTCGCGCTGTGACGGGCAACACCATGGATCTGAATATTATGAACATAAAAATATGCGGAATAGACTGCGCTTTAGTATCTATTGAAGGTATGGTGTCTACGGCTGCTATGTCGGAGCTTATTTTTCACCCTATTATGGGATTGGATATTCGCGGCAAGCAAAAGCCGCAGGATATATTCCGATTTCTGACGGAGGAAAGTCTTCTGGCTACGGAACGAAAAACAATTTTTACCTACGGCGACGTTATGCAGTTCTTATTCTCAGGCTTTGCGGTAATTTTTATTGACACGCTGGGCAAAGCCGTTGTTTTCGGTATTCAGGGATATGACAAGCGTTCGGTATCAACTCCCGAAAGCGAGCAGACTGTTCACGGAGCGCAGGACAGCTTTACGGAAACTATCCGAACTAATCTGTCTCTTGTACGCCGCAGACTGAAAACTCCGTCACTGAGATTTGAAATGTCGCAGATAGGAGAAAAGTCCTCTACAGACGTTTGCATGATGTATCTTGAGGACAGAGCAAGTCCTGAAATTGTCGAGAAAATCAGAGGCGGTCTGTCGGGCATAAAGCTTGATACAATTCTGACAAGCGGATATATCGAGCCTTTTATTGACGAGAGCTATGATAAATCGGTGTTTTCGTCTGTTATGACAAGTGAACGACCGGACCTTGTATGCACATGTCTCAATGAGGGAAAGGTGTGCGTACTGGTGGACGGCACTCCCTACTGTCTTATTCTGCCCACGGTGTTTGCAGATAATTTCAGAACAATGGACGATTACTGTCAGAAGTCATACTACACGACTTTTTCAAGGTGGATGAAATATCTGTCTTTCTTTCTTGCGGTGGCTTTTCCGGGCATCTATGTTGCGCTGGTGATGTTTCACCCCGAGATCTTCACGCTTAAGCTTCTGCTGAACCTTGCCGCCTCCGAGGAGGCTACGCCCTATCCGCTGGTACTGGAGGTCATATTCCTTATGGTATTGTTTGAAATAATGCGTGAGGCGGGACTGAGACTTCCCAAGGCGGTAGGAGGAACAGTGTCTATAGTCGGCGGTCTGATAATCGGCGATGCCGCAGTAAAAAGCGGAATAGTTTCGGCTCCGCTGCTGATAGTGATAGGCATAACGGCGACTGCGTCCTTTGTACTGCCGTCGCTGTATCCTGCGGTTTCCATTCTCAGGCTTTTATTCATACTTGCTGGAGGCTTTGGCGGACTGTTCGGTCTTTCCATAGCTACTGTGGCGCTGATAATCAATATTAATGCGATGAATGATTTTTCAATATCCTATACTGCTCCTATAACGCCGTTTTACAAAAAGGGTATAAAGGATGTACTTGCAAGAGGCAGCTTTAGGGATTACGAAAAAAGCCAAAGAACCATAGAGGAATATAAGGACGAATAATTCCCAAAACGGCGGATGAACTCCGCATTTGCATAATTGAAATAAGGAGACTTTATATGAACAAGCTAACACCGCTGCAAATGCTGGCGGTACTCATATGCGCAAGAGTTTTTTCTATGATGACGTATTTTCCTTTTGCTTATAATAATGCTTTTATTTATATGCTGGGAGCATTGATCTCTACTGCCGTTCAGGCTTTACTGATGATACCTGCCGTTATGTTCGGCAGGCGCATGATAAATGATAATCCATGTACCCTTGCCGTATCGAAAAATAAGATCGTAGGTTATCTGGTAACTGCTGCCTATATGGTATATTTTATGCTGACTGCTTTTATAGTTATAGGTAATTTTTCTTATTTTATGGACTATTATTTTTCGGGGTATATCCCCAGACTTATAGCTGTTATATGCATTGTGCTTGCGTCTGTTTATCTGGCACAGATGAAAACGGGAGTACTGGGAAAAACCGCTTCTGCGGCAGGAGCATGCTTTATTCTGCTGACTGTAATCGTGGTAGCAGGCTCTATGACAAATTTAAGATTATATAATTTTCATCTTGCTGAGACAGATCTTGTAAATCCTCTATGGAATGCGGCAAAAGCGGAATTTGCCAGAGGAGACAGCCTTGTCCTGTTTGCGTTTCTGCTTCCTCAAATAAAAAGCAGGGATCGTTCTGCGGGAAGCGAATGCGGAAAAACCATGTGGCTGTATCTTGGAATAAAAATATTCGTTCTGGAAATTATTCTTGCATTGATAACTGTGATTTTAGGGGATTTTGCGTTGGTAACAAAGCTTCCGTTTTTCTCTCTTGCAGCTTACTCCCATACAGATATGATAGAACGCTACGATGCAGCATTTCTGTTTGTATGGGTGATCATAACTGTGGTAAAACTGGGGATAATTCTTCATTGCGCAGGATCGTGCATTAGAATTTATGCGCCTAAGCTAAGCTCAATGGGAGCCGTGACGGTATCCGCTGTAATTCCGGCAGCTGCGTCGCTGTTTTATCTTCTGCCGCATAAATGGGAAAGCATCGCGTACAGAGAGGGCGGCTCGCTGTGGATAATAATTCTTGCAGTAGTAATTCCCGCTCTCATGCTCGTATTTGTAAAAAAAGGAGGTTTTGCCGGTGACGGAAAAAACTCAGGGGAACCGTAATCTGAAAATATATTTTCTGCTGTTGGCTCTGCTTGCGGCTGTACTTTTTTCATCATTCGGCAGCAGTATGAATATCACCGAAAGGGCGCTGGTACACGCAATGGGCATCGATCCCGGGGAAAACGGCGGATATAAGGTGACGATGCAGGTGTTCAAGACATCCGGAGCAGGTTCGGATACTCCTGTGGATGTCAGTCAGCCGAATGTTGAGGTTATAACCGCTGAAGGAGAGACGATAAGTACAGCGATCGAGGACGCCCGTAATCAAATGGGAAAGGATATTTTTCTTGGGCACTTACAGCTGATATGCTTTAATCCCGAGATCGATTTTTCCGATCCCGAGGAGCTTTTTCAGTTTGCTTTAAAGGACAAGAACATCTATCTCGGTGTAAATTTATGTCTTAGCGAAACTACTGCTGAGGAAATAATGAACGCTCAGATGACCCGCGGTACAACTTCCGCTGAGGCAATGAAACAGATACTTGAAATGAATATAAAAAATTCTTCTGTGATAAAATGTGAGATAATAGATATGATGTCAACTATCAATACGCCTCAGAATATCGCTATTCCGGTTATGTCAGTCAGACAAAATGACGAACAATCCGACAGTCAAGGCGGACAAGGTCAATCGGAGGAACAAGAGCAAAGCGGACAATCTGGCGGTCAGGAACAGGGTGGAGAGCAGCCGCCGCAGATAGTTGTCACATCCACAGCTATAATAAAAGACGGCAAAACTCTTGACACACGGCTTAATGCGCAACAGGCGGCAGGCGTGGCGTGGCTGACACGTCAGGCAAAGCAAAGCAGTCTTGTGGTACCCCATAGAGGAGAACTTGTAAACGTCAGACTGACTAAGGACAGCAGCTCAGTCAAGCTTGAAAATCGGGACGGCAGAGTGATTTACAAGACAAAGCTTGTGCTGCTTGCTCACACCACTAAAGATATAAATACAAAAGAGGAGTCCGAAGAAATGGCAAATGAGGTCAAGCAAAGCTTGCAGGATATCTTGGACTCCGCACAGCAGACTGCGTTTTATGACAGCGGTGCGGACATATTCGGGATCTGGAGACTTCTGCGGCACAGCTATCCTCAGGATTTTTTGAAGTACAAGGACAATTTGCAGGATATATATGCCGTTACCGACTTTGAAACAGAGCTTATAATAAGGGTGGAGTAATTGAAACTGCATCGAAAGCCGCTGATATCTGCTATGTAAGAATATCTGAATGTCGATATTTGACAAAAAACAATTTTTCTAAATTAACTTGTTTTTCACACACAGCTATCACAATAAAAGGGTATCATATAAACATCTCGAAAGAGATAACTTCATATTTTTTTCTTCATATATTTTTTCTAAACTTCCTTAAATGAACCCCCGCAGTTCTTTCGCTGCGGGGGGTTCATTTTTAGCTATTTTGATAATTCTATTATAAAGTAGTCTCCTCCTTTATATACTATTTCAGTATTTTCACTGTCAATACTTGAAGGTGAAAGCACTATGCTTAGTTTTGCAATTGACCAGCCATTATCTAATGGTGCATGGATTGTTTGCTCTTTTGTATCACCGGGCAATAATGTAATTGAATTTTTTATACCACCCTCTAACGTGGAGTTGAAAACCGTATTAAAATCAGATAAGTCTGTAACCAGAAAGAATGCCGGATCATCAGAGAGTGTTACTGTTTGGTCAGAATTATTTGTTGTGACATATGTTAAATCAACTTGTGATTTGTCTTCGTTAATAACATATTCAAAACTCTGGGTAATTAGACCGTCATCAGACATTATTGAATTATCTGTTTCTTTGTGAAAATATACGATTGGCTTTCCATCAGAAGTGGATTGTGGTCTTTCCTCAGCAGGAGTTTGTGGCATAACCTTAAATGCGTCCGGAAGATCGTCAAATGAAATGGTTGAACTTTCATCATTGCTCTTACTGTTTACCTCGGAGCTTTCTGGTACTATTTCCGAGCTTTTACTTGAGCTTGTTTCAGAAGTATCAAGCGAAGAAGTATGTGAACTATCAGTTGATGAGGTAGTTTCAATACTTGAAGTATTGCCTGATGCGGCATCATCATAGCTTCCGCATCCGGAAATAAGTGTAAAGGCACATAAAAACGTAGCTGTTGTTAGTAGTTTGTTTTTCATAAAAATCGCCTCCTGTTTAGCTTAAGTAACGATTTCAATACCTAAATTGCCTATTATGTTAGTAATTTTGCTTACATATGATCTACCGGCATAAATAAATTCACCGTCAGAATTATAATAATTTTCCGAGCCGTCTGTACCCGTCGTAATTCCAACTATTGACATACTGTAAGGCGAACCATTTCCGCTCACTATTCCAACCGGTCCTCCGCTGTCGCCGGATTCATTATAATTTTCGCAAAATATAGTGTCATAAACAATTTTATCAGTATCGCTTTTCTTATCATGGTATGAAAAAGATGTTGATGTGCTTATTATTTTACCTTCTTCCATACCCGTTTTTGCACCGCTTTTAGTAAGTGTTATGCCTTCAAGGTCTTTAGGTAACATATTATCAAGATAGCTATACGATTTTATCCAGCCAAATGTACCAGGTGTTGTGAATATATTTGTTTCAATCCATTTATCCATACTATGAAAAGGAATAAAGGCGGCATCATAAGATGTTCCTGTGTCAACCTTGGCGGCACTTCCTACAGAGTTGACGATTTGATCATTAACATATACAAGACGTTCGTTTGATACGCCTGTAAGTAAATGCCCTGCAGTAACTATTCCAAATTTTTTTGTTTTTGTATTGTATGCGTTAAATCCGATAGTTCCAGATGGAGGTTCAAGTCCATCATAGCCAACACATTTTACTTTTGTGCCTGCTGTAGCAATAGATTTTGTTACAGCATTATTGGCTATGTTATCATCTACAGTATAAATATCAGTGTCAATATCAAGTTCAGCTATTAAACTGTAAAAATTATTATAATCAAAATCTTCATTGCCAACGATACGAATAGTATTTTCTTTTTGAATTAGTGAAACTGTTGCAATATCATATTCAATCATATATGAATCAATTAATTCCTTTGCATAAATCAATTCGTCCATAGAAAATTCTGCATTGTGAAAATTAACGGCGTTTTGGTCTCTAGTATTTCAAGATATGCGTCATTGTTATCATCTGTTAAGTATATATCAAGCTTCTGGCTTCCGTCAGCATTAAAGCAAGCTCCCGCATAGTTGTCAGGATAATCTATCTCCATATCCATAATGACCTCGGTAGTACCGCAGGTCATAACAGCGTTACTGTTTGAAGCAAATTCATACATCATCTTATTGTATTCATTTTGCGCTGTTTCCTGCAATGAATATATATCATATAAAGTGGTAATTTTTTCAGTTTCGGCATTACAAACGTATGGAAAATTGATATTAAACAATAACGTACTTGATACAATAACCGAGAATATAGTTTGGAATTTCTTCATTATTAAATCCCCCCTTTATTTACAAAAAATCCCCTCTCATCGGGGGGATTTTTTGTAATATTATTATTCCCCTTCAAGGAGACAATCCGTAAGATTAAGCTCGTACATATTATTGTAGGTAGGCTGCTGAACAGGCTGACCTGCAAACTTGTAGAACTCCTCCGAACCGTACTTTTTGATGAAGTCGGTGGTGTGGCAGTTAACGGTAAGCTCTGCAAGGAGCTTTTTCATTACTGAGCTGTCTCCGCCGTAGGAAAGCTCAATAAATTTGAACATATTTTTCATTCCGATAAGAGACTGATTTGTTACGTTCTTTGCGCCGTTAAGCAGATTTGCAAATGCATTCTGTATAATAATTGTACACCTTTGTTTGTTGTCTCTGCCTTCGTTGGTGCACTTTTCAATATAAGCGTCAAGATTGTGAAGTATCCAGTGCTGTATCTTCTTGTTGGAAGGCGAAATAATTCTCGCTCTGATAGCTTTGTCAAGAGCCTTCTGGGTGGACATGATATGCTCGGATATGATCTGGCGGCATGAAAGTCCCGTATTTATCTTGATAAGAATATCTTCAAGCTTAGGGTGAATCTGTCGTATCATCTTTTCCATTTGAATGCAGGTCCTCATAGTATAGGTAACACCGTCCATAAGAAGGTTAAGCAGAGCTATAGCCTCCTCGGCATCTGCCTGTGCTGCTCTGTTGACAGCCTCCTGCGTGATCTGTCCCTCAAGAATTGCCTCCGGATCGTATATTTCGCGCAGCTCGTTGAATTTATTGTAGAACTGGAAGAAGCCCGCGCTGATTTCAGGATCCTGCAAATACTGAGCTACAAGCTCATGTGTAACTGTGATAGGAATTTCCTCGTAGATCTGGAGCATTTCTGAGAGATCCTCCCATGCTCTGGCTGTAACAAGCTTGAAGTCGTGCTTGTCTCTTACATCAATTCTGTAATAGTGATCGGGGTGAAGCTCAAGGTATGCGATAATAGACGGCGAAACGCCTGCGTAATAAGCATACTCCTTCCAAACGCCGAAATCAGGCTGGCAGGATACTTTCTTGAAACGGTCCCATGTAGCTGCGTCGAATTCGTGAACGGAGCTGTTGAACTCGGGAGGGTTACCTGCTGTAACAAGAACCCATCCGGGAGGTATCTGGTGCAGACCGAAGATCTTATACTGCAAAAACTGAAGCATAATAGGGGACAGCGTCTCAGACGCGCAGTTGATCTCATCAAGGAACAGAATACCCTCCTTGATGCCTGTAGCCTCCATAGTATTGTAAATATTTGCAATGATCTCACTCATTGTGTACTCGGAAACCTGTACGTCTGCACCCACATAGTTTCTGGTTACGATAACGGGAAGTCCCATAGCCGACTCTCTGGTCTGGTGAGCCATTGAGTAGGAAATAAGGTTGACACCCATTTCCTGTGAGATCTGCTCCATGATAGCGGTCTTGCCGATACCGGGAGCGCCCAGCAGGAATACAGGTCTCTGGTGTTCGATACTGATTCTGTACTCGCCGAATTCATCTTTAAGTAAGTAAGATTTAATGGCGTTAAGAATCTGCTGTTTAGCGTCTTTAATTGTCATATATGTAACTCCTTACGGGTCAGACTGAAATGTTCACAGACTGTTCCCAATTTATTTTACCTTTTTATTATACACTTTTTCCAAATTGATGTCAATAGAAATAATAAGTTTTGTAGCTTTGACTTAATTTAATTAACGAAATATATGCAAAATGCGACAAAATTTGTATCGGGAAAATTTTTAACTTTATTATCCGCCTGTCAGAAGTACAATATGTTGAATTTTCAGCGAATATAAACCACATGGACTTATATGTTGATTTACGAATATAAGTACATTTGATTTGGTATATGTGTTATGCGTATTTCTATAATTAACAGATTATTCATTCAAAACAGATAATTTGGTAATCGACATTTTGTATAATGATTTTTAAGGGAATTTAAAAGTAAATGTGCAAATTTTACAAAATTTGCGGATTTTGTTTTCCTGTATAACAAACAGACGATTATAATTTTTAGGAGGAATTGACAATGGCTAGATTTACATTACCAAGAGACCTGTATCATGGCAAGGGCGCTTTGGAAAATCTTAAAACTCTTAAGGGTAAAAAAGCAGTTATAGTTGTAGGCGGAGGCGCCATGAAGAGAAACGGCTTTTTGCAGAGAGCTGAGGATTATCTGAAAGAAGCGGGTATGGAGGTTGCTCTTATTGAGGGCGTTGAGCCTGATCCGTCTGTAACGACAGTTATGAACGGCGCACAGAAAATGATTGATTTCGGACCTGACTGGATCGTAGCCATGGGCGGAGGTTCGCCTATTGACGCTGCAAAAGCAATGTGGATCAAATATGAGTATCCTGAGTGTACATTTGAGGATATGTGCAAGGTGTTCGGTATTCCCGAACTGAGAAAGAAAGCTCATTTCTGCGCTATTCCTTCTACTTCAGGTACTGCAACAGAGGTTACCGCGTTCTCGATCATCACAGATTATGACAAGGGTATCAAGTATCCTATCGCTGACTTTGAGATCACGCCTGACGTGGCTATAGTAGATTCCGATCTTGCGGAGACAATGCCTCAGAAGCTTACCGCTCACACGGGAATGGACGCTATGACTCACGCTATCGAGGCATATGTATCAACAGCTAACTGCGACTATACAGATCCTCTCGCTATACATGCTATAGAAATGATCATGAAGGACCTTATACCTTCTTACAACGGCGATATGGCTGCAAGAGGAAGAATGCATAACGCTCAGTGTCTTGCAGGTATGGCTTTCTCCAATGCTCTGCTGGGTATTGTTCACTCAATGGCTCACAAGACAGGAGCTATCTTCCAGGATTACGGCGCACACATTATCCACGGCGCAGCTAACGCTATGTATCTGCCTAAGGTAATAGCTTTCAATGCCAAGGACGAAACAGCTAAGAAGAGATACGGAGTTATCGCGGATTATATGCATCTTGGCGGAGCAAATGACGACGAAAAGGTTGAACTGTTGATCAAGTACCTGAGAAAGATGAACGACGATCTGAATATTCCTCACTGTATCAAGAATTACGGCGCAGACAGCTATCCTTGCGAGCAGGGCTTTGTTCCTGAGGAAGTATTCCTTGAGAGACTGCCGAACATTGCTAAGGAAGCAATCGGTGACGCTTGTACTGGCTCAAATCCGAGACAGCCTTCTCAGGAAGAAATGGAAAAGCTGCTCAAATGCTGCTATTATGACACAGAGGTTGATTTCTAAGTATCTATCATTTACATAATCTTCAACTGCAAAGCGCCGTTCCGATTGTTCGGGACGGCGCATTTTTATCGTTAGGTCAGCTATTGACATTTTACACAAATGTATATCAAAATAGTATTGTTTAAAAATCAAATTATTGTATTGTGAAAAGTTATATTCAAATAAATGATTTTTAATACTTTTTGTGCTGAATGAACACAATCGTTGGAAATAACAGTAAGAGTTGATCTTTTCTGTAATTTGTTGGGGGCAATATGCAGAAAAGTGTGTAATTTATTTGTGAATATTTTTACTGTAATACCCTTGCAAATTTTTAAAGGCTGTGTTAAAATATTATTGTTAAAATCATGCCTTATTGGTCATGACTATTTATGATATGCGGTCTGCCGACTGCTGTGTTTGCCGGAGGTTAATATGAAGTCTAACAATATGTCCAGTCTAGGTCCCGATAACTCTTTTGTAAAAAGTCTTGACAGAAGTATGCGGCGCAAAAAAATTACACTTGTGATATTCCTTGTGCTTCTGGCGGCGATTATTATACTGTGCGTTTCGGTAGGAATGCATATCAGTAAGAATAATCGTATTGCAAAAGCCAAATCAGTCATTACTCAGCTTGATATCGAGAGTACATATAAGGAACCTGAATTTACAGATGATAACGACTGGGACGGCGACGGTCTGACCAATGCCCGCGAAACTGCTGCGGGTACAAATCTTCAGAATGAGGATACTGACGGCGATGGAATTACCGACGGCGACGAGATAGAACTGGGTACAGACCCTCTTAATCCAGATACCGACGGCGACGGTCTGCTGGACGGATATGAACTTATGGCGGGAACAAATCCAAGAATGTCCAAAACTGACGGCGAAACTGACGATGCTCAGCGGGTACTGACGGTAGTCAAGGAGGAGGGACAGTGCAAGCTGACCCTTACAGGCAACGCCAATGTTGCCGGAACTACAATAGAAGAGCTTGACCTTTTTGGGATTACTGCGAACCAGAGCGTTGTTTCTAAGGCTTATGATTCCTATTCTGATTACGATTTTCAGACGGCGGAGATCAGCTTTACCCTGGACGACAGCAAGGTCACGAAGCTGGGATATTCATACGAGGATCTGACAGTTCTGAAATTTGATTCTTCCACTCTGACTTATACAAAGATAGATTCCAATTATGACAAATCCAAGAAAACCGTCACGGCGCAGATAAACGAGCTTGGCACTTACGTTGTTGGCGTTGAAAAAACTGTCAACGAACAGCCTACTACCCGAGTTTGCTTTCTTATAGATAACTCAGGCTCTATGTATCCTGTAGAGCAGTGTCCGACGTCTACGGAAAATGACGTTGATTTCAAGAGACTTGATTTTGCACAGTCACTTATTGATAAATTTGACGACGATTATCAAATAGGAATCAGTAAATTTACAGGTACTTATACTAAAATGGTAAGCTTTACCTCAGACAGAAACGAACTAAAAAAAGCTCTTGATTCCATAAAAAACGACGATGAGATATTTGACGGAACTCATAGTCAGACTGCTTTGAAAAAGTGTCTTGACGAGTTTAATACAAGCTCTGAAGGAAAGTACAGAAATATTATCGTTATGCTTACAGATGGCGGATCCGACGAGGAAAATCCTGCTGAAATTGAAGATATTGCAAAAATTGCAGACGATAAGTCGGTAATTGTGCTTACGGTGGGTCTGGGAAGAGAGATCGACAGACAATGGTTACAGGATATGGCTTATTCCACAGGAGGTAAATATTACTCCGCTTCGGACGCTACCGCTCTTGAAGATGTGTACAAGCAGATCGTTACGACTCTTAACTATGACATTGTGAATTACTCCGATTCGGAGGATCAGGTTACGGGTTATTCGCTTTATAATACAGGCTTCGAGCCTGAGAGAAACGGTTTCAGCTTCAAGAACTTCAGAACCACGACTACAGCGAGTGTTGACTTCGGCATGGCAGTTCTTGCAAGAGACTGGTATCTGGGCAGCGTAAAAATGTCCTTAAGCGATATAGACCCTGCCGACGACAGTGAGCAGAAGGTTTCAGCGGCAGGCTACGACCTCAGCGGCACTGCGGCCGGAGAAGCTTATGAAAACAGAAAAAATCTCAGCAGCGTTACTACCGAGATTTTCAGCGATACTTACGCTGACGTCAAGAAGTATCTGGATTATGATTCTGACGGAAGTACCCTGCGGGTTGATAAGGACTATCAGTTTGATTCGCAGAACCGCGGCTGGGAGATAGCTAAAACTAAAATAGAAGCAGGAAATCTGAGCTGGCACTATGTTGAACTGCTCAACCTTAATGTTGCGGAAGGTATTGAAAAGATTGCCAAAGGTTATAACGAAAGCGACGCTCAGCTTGTTGCGGCTCTTTACAGACTAAATGCTTTGCAGTGGGACGACAGTGCAGATGAGTTCAATCTCACAAGCAACGGTGATGAAAGCTTTGCTGAGCTTGAAAAGCTAATGAGCCTTGGAGTTCCTGTAGTTACGACTATAGACGATACACATACGGTAAATGCGATAGGACTTATAAGAGATTCCTCCTGTCACAGAAAGTACATTCTCAGAGTGTATGACAACAATTATCCCGGAAAAGTCAAGGAGCTCTATATCGAGAAGATGCCTAAGTGCTCGCTTGAGATCGACGGTGATACTGTAAACGTTGTTGATACTGCATTCACTTATACTGCGACCTATGAGGGTAAGCAGGTAGGCATTTCGTTTTCAAATGTCAGCGCGCATTGATCATAATTCAAAAAGTCCGATTTAGATCGGACTTTTTGATACATAAAATGATGATCCATTATCTGGCGAATTTTGTTAAAATCATACTTTGTGAAAACGTTATCTGTAACAAATGCATAAAAGTGAGTATAAATTATTGTAGTAAAATTTTGAGTTTTTTATAAAATAAATTATAAAAAGCCCTTGATTTTTACGAATATTTCTGATATACTTGTATTAAGAATTGGTGAAACAATTCGTAATACATTTAATTTTGAAATTTGGAGGAGATTAAAAATGAAAATTTCTAAGATTTTCGCAGGCATGTCTGCTCTTGCAATGGCTGCTACAATGGCAATGTCTGCATCGGCTGCTTCCGGTGTATTTACTGAGTCAGACGAGCTTCAGGCTATTGGAAGACATTCTAGTGACACTCTCTTTGCTGTATTTATTCACGGCGACGAAAGCGAAGGCAATGTTATCAGCGATGTAGAAGATGCAGGTCAGGTTTACGGCGCATCTTTCACAATCAAGGTAAACGATGAGGACTGGAATACAACAGGTACCGGCGGTAACATCAATTTCAACGCATCATCATGCGGTTGGACTCAGCATGACTGGGCAGGCGGCTCATGGGTTGACGATGAAAAGCCTAAGGAGTCTACAACATACACAACTTCAGAGGCCGGTGTTTATGTAATCGAGTATGTTGGCGATTCTGCATTATTTGCAACCAGCGACAGCGGTGAGGACGGATATGCAGCTATCGGTCTTGCTCATTACGGCGATATCGATATCGAGATCACAGGTATCAAGATTCTTGGAGAAGGCGGTTCTGTTCTTTATGAAGCAGGCACAAATGCTGATAAGGGTGATGTTCAGAAGGCTCCTGTAGCTGATGATGACAGTTCTTCAACCGGTGATACATCGTCAACAGGCGATACATCATCAGCAAGTGACACATCATCTACAAGCGACACTTCATCTACATCATCTACATCATCTGCTGCTTCTTCATCTACGACTACTTCTTCTAAGTCCGGCACAACAAGCACGGGCAGCACAACTACAACTTCAACGGCTACAACTTCAACAGCATCTGACAACACAAATACAAGCACAGGAGCAACAGCAGGTATTGCTCTCGCAGGTATCGCTCTTGCAGGAGCTGCTATCGTAGTTGCTAAGAAGAAGTAATTTTTCATAACTGAGATTTGAAGTAACATATTTGAAAACTCCTGATTTTTGGTCGGGAGTTTTCTTATTTTTGGTTTTGTAAACGTTATCTGTGATAAATACACAAAAAAATAATAATATTATTGTGGTAAATTCAGATGCCTTTGTAAAACTTTTTTTTAAAACCCCTTGATTTTTGCGAATAATTCTGTTATAATTGAAGTAAGAATTGATAGACCAATTCGGTAAATTTATTTTTGAAATTTGGAGGAGATTTAAAATGAAAATTTCTAAAATTTTCGCAGGTATGTCTGCACTGGCTGTAGCAGCTACTATGGTTGTTTCTGCTTCGGCAGCTGATACCGAGTATTTGTATACTGTTCAGACCTCATGGAGCGGCTGCCCTGCGGATGAAGTTGAGGGCACCGTTAAGTTTACAGATACTGTTAAGAAGGGCGCTTGCGACCTTAATCAGTGGGATTCAGGCTCTACAAAATTCAATGGTCAGTGGGCACAGTATATTTTCACAAGCGATGATATGTCTAATGTAACTATTGAATTTACTATCGAGTCGACAGCATCTACACAATGGGAATATCATGAAGATGGTGATCCTGAAAAGGATCCAGAAGGCTGGGATTCATACCAGTTATTCTTAACACTCGGCAAAACAGAGCTTGTTAAGCATGCTGATGTTAATGGTTCGTTGGCTGATCCAACAGAAGGCGTAATGACAACCGGCTGTGAGAATACTTGGACATATACATACACAGGCGATGACATTCTTGCTGCTATTGATGATGGCAAGGCACAGCTCGGTGAGAATGGTGACGGTACATATACTCTTGGTTTCAATATTCAGGTAGGTCATGTTGCTAATGTTCTGGTAACAGGTACAGTAACTGCTGATAATCTTTATTCAGTAGCATCTGGTGATACATCGTCAACAGGTGATACATCATCAACAAGTGACACATCATCAACAAGTGGCACTTCATCAACATCATCGACATCATCTGCTGCTTCTTCGTCTGCGACTTCTTCCAAGTCCGGCACAACAAGCACAGGCAGCAAAACTACAACTTCAACTGCTACAACTTCAACAGCATCTGACAACACAAATACAAGCACAGGAGCAACAGCAGGTATTGCTCTTGCAGGTATCGCTCTTGCAGGCGCTGCTATCGTAGTTGCTAAGAAGAAGTAATTTCTTTTAAGGAAATCTTTTGAATGTTACATAAAGGCTCTCAGTTTCGGCTGAGAGCTTTTATTTGTACATTTTATACTAACAAGTAATCGTTTTCTGTGCGAAATGCACTAAAATTAAGACTAATATTGTGCAATTAATATATTGAAAAGATGTCGAGTATGTGATATAATACAAAGGTAAATAAGTCAATGGCGGTGTTTACGCCGTCTAACAAGACATTTAATTGGAGGCTATTAAAAATGAAAAAACTTCTTGCGTGCACACTTGCGCTGACAATGTCAGCACTTATGTTTGCGTCTTGCGGTGATTCTGAGGATTCTTCTTCAAAGGCAGACACAACAACTACTACTACTACTACAACGACTACTACAACTCCTGCTGCTGAAAGCGAGGCTCCTGTTGAGTCTGAGGCTGACAGCACAACTGACGACAGTTCTACTGAAGATGAGGGCGGTTCTACTGAAGACGAGGGCGGTTCTACTGAAGATGAGGGCGGAGACGAGAATGCTGCTAAGCCAATCTCCGAAATGCCTGATACTCTTAAGAACTATGAAGAGGCTTCTGTTTACTTCTCAACAGATATGGATGTTTCTTCTATCATTGAGCCTTTCGCTGAGGATAAGGGAAGCGGAGCTTATTATCCTAACACAGACGAATCTGAGGTTAACCTGTCAATTGAGGAGCTTGAGGGTATTCCTATGATCAAGGTCGAGGTTCTCACAACTAAGACTGACGGCGACGGTTCTTACCTCATTCCTAAGATCAGATTTAATATGGCTACTCTCTTCGAGGGTCAGGAAGAAGACCTTGAAAAGATCTTCACAGTTAAGGCTGACGTAGTTACTAAGGCGGTTGGAAACTTTGTTGCTGACGACGGCACGGAGTCTCTCGTTCCCGGTAACTTCATGGGCGCTTTTTGCACACAGCCTGCTGACGGAAACGGCGGCACAGGCTGGAACGATCTTTACGATTTCGGCGAGTCTGAGTGGACAAGCGAATGGGGTTCCTATGAGCTGGTTATGAGACCTGGTATCAAGGCAGGTATTGCTACATTTATTAATACAACTGATCCTCAGTATGTTTCCATTATGAGATGGGGCATTCCTAACCAGGCTGATTTCTATATTGCTGATCTCAGATTTGAGGATGAGGACGGTAATGTCATCGCTTGTGCTAACTTTGCAAAGCAGTAAATTTATATTACATAAAAATCCTGCGGAATTTCCGCAGGATTTTTTTCAGCTGAATTCTACTCTGAAGTTCTGTGCTACTGTTATTTCCGAAAGCTCGCCTTTTTTTATTATGGCTGTAAAATCCTCGCCGCTGACTATTCCGCGCTCAGTAACTGTACCGTTGTTTTCAGTGCAGGAAAGATCCTTTCCGGAAATCAAGGTTTCAATAGTTTTGGTCACAAGAGTGACAACACTGTATTGCGGTACGTCGGCACGGTCAAGAGTATATGATAGGTCTTTGAAATCAAGTGTGCACAGATCGCCGGAGCAGGTGATTTTAAGTCCCTCAATGGTTTCCGGAGAAGTGAACTCACATTCCCATACGTTATCGCCGCCCCGCCGGAAATCTGCGCAATAAACATTATCGTCAAGAGTGATCTCGGCGGACTTTGAAAAATCTTCGGGAATTTCTTCCGGTTTGGCTGATGTTCTGCTTTTACCGCAGGAACAGGTAAAAAGAGCGGCGCAGAGGACAGCCGCAAGTAATATTTTTCTTAGCTTGATTTGCATAAAAACCTCCGTAAAAAAGGCTTTCTCCGTTGCGAAGAAAGCCTTGATTTTATATCGGTAATTTTTATTCCTGACGGATATCCTCCAGAAATTTCAGATATGCGGGAAGCGCCTCGATAATGTCCGCTGCGAGTATGCCTCTTTCGGATCTATCCGAGCTTAGCATTTCAGCGGCTTTTCCCATAACGTAACAGCCAAGCATTGTATTTTCCATTACAGTGCATGGACTTTGAGCCATAAATGAGGCGATTATTCCCGCCAGCATATCGCCGGAGCCGCCTTTGGAGAGCGCCGTATTTCCTGCCGAAACAATTCTTGTGACATTTTCTGAGCAGATAAGAGTTTCAGCGCCCTTTGAAACTACAGTGACGCCGTATTTTTTTGAAAGCTCCGAAGCATATTTATGCCTGTCCGAAAGAATATCCTTTACGGAAACAGCGCAGAGACGCGCAAGCTCCGCAGGGTGAGGAGTTAAAATTACCGTTGACTTTTTCTTCAACAGTACATTTATATTCGGACAAACTGAATTTATTCCGTCTGCGTCAAGAATTACAGGGCAGGGGGACTTTTCGATCAGTTCAGCAGTAAGCTTTTCTGTTTCGTGGGTATGTCCCAGTCCGCATCCGAGGAGCAGACAATCCGCATTTTCAAGCTTTTCAAGTATTTCAGGAGCATTTTCCGATGCAATAGCTCCGCCGCTGTCGGTTTTCATGGGGGAGAAGGTACACTCCAGCAGTCTGGTAGAAAGAGCGGATATGACCGATTTAGGAGTACACAGATCCACAAGTCCTACGCCCGTTCTCATAGCGGCAAGAGCGGAAATTCCCGCCGCACCGATATAGCGTTCAGAGCCGCAAACGCTTACGATCTTACCGAATGTACCTTTGTGTCCCCAAGGCGGGCGTGAGGGCAGCAGACTGCTGAAAAAATCTGTACCGCATGCGTCTTCGATGAGATTTTTCATAATTTCGTCAAAGCCGAATACATTATCGGGTATGCCTATATCCTCTGTGATAATTTCTCCGCAGCAGTATTTTGCAGGAGACAAGATCATACCGAGCTTACGCCTGTGAAATGTGACCGTTAAATCCGCAGATACTGTTCCTTTGCTTATTTCTCCGCTTTGTGCGTTAGCTCCTGAGGGAATATCGCAGGCGATAATATAGCTGCCGGAATTTTTCACATATGAAAATAACGGACGCATGTTATCTCTTATCTGACCCTTAAAGCCTGTGCCGAAAATGCAGTCAACAAGTATATCAGCCTGCTGTATCAGCTTAAAATCCTTCTGATCGTTCGCAATAATTTCAACCGGGATATCCTTATGAAGACATTCAAGCGCCGCCTTTGACAAATCTGTAGCAGGCTGACCGCAGCAGAGAATAACTGTTGGGATAACTCCGCTGTCATAAACTATATTTGCCGCCACAAGTCCGTCGCCGCCGTTGTTGCCTTTTCCTGCAAGAATAACAACATTTTTAGTCATTCTTTCGCGGCAGACCCGCAGAATATGTCCTGCAAGCTTTTCTCCTGCGTTGTTCATAAGCTGTGCAAGGGAAACTCCCGTTTCTGAAGACTTCTGCTCACAGAAAATCATCTGAGGTACGGTAAGAATTCGGTTTATGTCCATAAAATCACCTCTTAAATTACTTGTCGTAAGCTGCTATAACCACAGCAGTGGCATATTCTTTTGAATGGGATATAGAAACAGAAAAATACAGTCCTCTGGATTTAGCGATCTTCAGCGCTTCTCCTGTAAGCTCAATATACGGCGCGCCTAAATTGTCACGCAGTACGGAGACCTCACTCAGTTCAAAATCACGTACCCCCGTACCCAGAGCCTTGGCAAAAGCCTCTTTTGCCGCCCAGTTGCCTGCAAGAGAGGGATATGGGTCTTTCTTAACCGAAAAAAGGGCAGACTCCTTTTCGGAGTATACCCTTTCCATAAAGCGTGCGCTTTGACAGCTTTTGCGTATGCGTTCTATTTCCACAATATCTGTGCCTACAGAAATTCTGTTCATAGTCTATTCCTCGTCTTCGGATCTTTCCGGCACAACAATGCTGTTTCTGAGCGGTCGGGGCAGATGAGTTTTAATAACTCTCAGCATATCGTCGTCAGGCGTAAAAATTACTGTGGTCTCTCCAAGAGACTTATGCGGCACGTCAATATAATAATCCTGCATTTCGGGATCGCAGGCGGAGGCGTACACAAGGGTTCTGCTGTCGCTGACAGAGAAATTATTGTCGGCAATACCTACGGCTGTGGCATTGTTCACCTGAATTGTCACAAGACGTTTTCTGCTGCGCTGTGCGATAATCTTGTCAATATCAAGGTCTCCGTTTGTAAAAATGTATTCATATTCGATATTCATATTTTGAATAAGATAAAATCCGCCGTATATAGCAAGACAGGCAATGAAAATGCCGATAATTGCATAAGCGGGGAAAAATCCGATAAATAAGAAAATAATTGCAAATGCAAGAGCAACGCTTGCTATCATAATAAGAAACTTATGGGTAGAATCCGATTTAGTTATCTGTTTTTTAATGATCTGCTCTTTGAAACTGTCCATTATAAGTAAATCCTCCTGAAATTGTTGTTGAATATATACAATTATAACATACTTTTCCGTCCTTTGCAAGTTAAAAAGTGTGAGAAGTAAATGAAAATTAACTGCATTTGTTGAAAAACGGCGAAAATTGTGATATAATAAAATCGTATGATAAATAATAGGAATTTAATTTGAATTCAGAAAAGAGTGAAAAGAATGGTAATTGATTTTCACGTTCATTGTTTTAATCCGAAAATTGCTGAAAAAGCTATCGCAAGGCTTTCCGAAGTATCGGGCTTAACGCCTTATACCGAGGGGCTTACCGATCAGACGGTCAAGCTTTTTGACAAGTGGGGGATTGACCGGGGCGTATTGCTTCCTATTGCCACAAAGCCCACTCAGCAGACTGTTATCAACGACTGGGCTGCTGAACAGGACGGCGGACGTTTTATCAGCTTCGGCAGTGTTCATCCCGATGCAGATGATATTTGCGGGGAGCTTGACAGGATAAAATCCTTGGGACTTCATGGTATTAAGCTGCACGCCGATTATCAGGATTTTTGGGTAGACGATCCTAAAATGGACGCGGTATACGATGAGATAGAAAAGCGAGGTCTGCCTTTGGTTCTTCACTCGGGGCATGACTGGATCTCTCCCGAAACCCCGCACTGTACTCCTGAGAGAGCGGCGAAAATGCTGTCAAGACATAAGGGACTTAAAGCAGTTTTGGCTCATATGGGAGGCAACGGACAATGGCAGGAGGTTTACGACTGTATTGCGGGCATGGACGGAGATATATACTTTGACACGGCTTACGGTTCAAGCTGCCCTGAGGAGACTATGGAAAAGCTTATTAATAAGCACGGCGCAGACAGAATACTGTTCGGAAGCGATTGTCCTTGGGATAATTCACTTGATATAATGAAAAAAATTATGAGACTGCATATTTCCGACGGAGACAAGGAGAAAATTCTTGGCGGAAATGCAGAGAGATTACTTAGGCTGAAACCAAATGAATAAGGTGATCGAAATGACAAAAAAGCGTAAAATGTTAAATCTTACGGCTGTATGCTGCTCGGCATTGTGGATAACTGCATGCGGTGTGACAGACTGGATAGCGCCTTCAACCGAGAGTGTTACGACAACAGAGACTACTACCGAAAAAAGGCATATAGAGACTACGAAAACCGCAGTTTACAGCGGAGATGTCGACGATGACGACGAGGACTACGAAGGTTATACCTCCTCGACAAGTCTTACGGGAGGAACCCTGGAAAATGAGTACAGCCGTCCCGATCTGTATGATGAGAATATAAGAGCTACTGCAACCGTAAAAACGACAGTAAAGACTTATTACACCCTGCCTGACGGAAGGGGAGTAAGCGAAACCTCCGCAAGCACTTCAAAGACAACTAAAACAACCACAGAGACTACTACCACAAAAGAGACTACTACTACCACGGCTTTCAAGGCGGATGCGCTGTATAAATTGTCGGATGAGATGAAGTACGGTTCTTCAAAAAGCTTTACGGTAACGTCTGATACCACATATCTTAATCTGAGGTTCGGTCCTTCAAAAAAATATGACGTTCAGCTTCGCATACCCGACGGAGCTTCCATAAACGGCAGCGGCGAAACTTCTGACGCTGACGGCAACGTGTGGGTATATGTAAGCTATAACGGTACTGCCGGCTGGGTCATGAAAGAGCTGCTGTCATAGTACTTACTTAACGGATATAAATAAGACAGACATACTCTATGCGGCATTTATATAAAATGATTGACATAAAAGCTGTTTTGTTGTATAATTGTACTATAATTTTAAGAATAAAATAAATACATGTCTCAATCAAGAAAAAGGTGAATTTTGTTATATGAAAAAAACAGCCATGAAAGACGTAATAAACATATTGCTTAGCAGAATCAAGCTTATTATAATTATAACTGTGATTTTTACTGTCGGCGCTTTTTGTATTGCTAAGCTTGCGCTTGCTCCCGAATATACATCAAGCATAAAGATATTTGTAAAGAATTCCATAGTGAATATCGGGGGAACGGACATAAATTACAGCGGTCTTGCAGGATCATATATCGAGATCCTTGACGACAATACGGTTTATGAATATGTTTCTCAAAGGCTTATCGAGGAATACGATATTGACGATTTAAAAATATATTTTGATGTTCAGCAGGACGAGGACCTTAATTATTACATCAGTCCTCTTGAAATAAGGGATATGGTTTCACTGTCTGCTGTTAACAATACCGAGGTTATTCAAATATCCTGCACCAGCGAGGTCCCCGGATTTTCTGCTTCTATATGCGATTATATTATGGAATACGCTCCCGATCTGCTTAAAAGGGTAACTCAGGCAAATTCGGTCGAATCGGTTTCCGACGCTGAAGTCCCTGATGTACCCAGCGGTCCGAACGTAAAGCTTGTTACACTTCTGGGGCTGATCGTGGGTCTGGCTGCGTCGGCTGTATTGGTATTTATTATTAATAATATTGACAATAAAGTGAAAAACGGAGAGGATATCAAGGCTCGTTTCGATATTCCAATACTAGCGGAAATTCCTGATATTTATATGGACGAGAAGGGAGCGGGTAAGCATGACAGGGAATAAGAAAGCAGTTCCTCAGAAATCCAGAAACAGGACGCTTCTAGATAAGGACATAGCTTTTCAGGTTATCGAGGCTTATAAGAAGCTAAGAACAAATCTGACCTTTTCTCTTGCCGTAAAGCAGAGCAAGGTATTTGCAGTCTCAAGCTCCTCGACGTCCGAGGGAAAATCAACTGTTGCGGCTAATATTGCTATCTCAATGGCACAGGCAGATTCAAAGATACTGCTTATCGACTGCGATTTGAGAAATCCTGTTCAGCATAAGATATTCAGACTTAGAAACAATAAGGGTGTATCAACTCTTATGAGCGGTATTCATTCCTTTAAGGAGGCTGTCAACGAGCAGGTTATTCCCTGTTTGGACATTGTCACCGGCGGACCTATTCCTCCGAATGCTTCGGAACTGTTGGGTTCACAAAATATGAGTGTGCTTCTGGACGAGCTTTCAAAGTTTTACGATTATGTAATTCTCGATACTCCTCCGATAAATGAATCAACCGATACTATCGCGCTTGTTAACAGCATTGCAGGTATTGTACTTATCGCAAGACAGGGACGATCGACTTATGGCTCTCTGGGCGAAGCTGTCGGCTCTGTCAAGGCTGCAAACGGCTCTGTTCTTGGTATTGTTGTTAATAACGTCAGTGTTACGGCAAGAAAGTACAATTCTGAAGCATCGGTACAGGAGATTCAGCAGGATCGGTCCACAAACGGATAGTTTTTTCAAAGCAGCCTCAGTAACGGCTGCTTTTTGAACTTGCATATTTTTTATAAATAACCGGAGGAACTGAAAATGTATGAAATGGACAGACAGATATATTGCAGCGACATAGGTGAAAATGATGAGATACGCAACAGCGCAGTTGTCGATATTTTACAGGACGCTTCTAATTTTCATCTTCAATATCATCCTGTAATGTCTCCGTTTTTTCGTGATGAGCATTGCGTTATGTATTTGATTTCAAGACAGATAGATATTCTCAGACGTCCTGTATACGGAGAAAAAATACATATAAAAACATGGACGTTTGAATTGAAAAGAATGTACGGCTACAGAAACACTGTGATTTACGGTGAGGACGGTAAGCCCTGCATTCTAGGCGTTGCCGGGGGAGCTTTTATGGATACCGTTACGCAAAAGCCCATAAGAGTACCTCAGAAGCTTGTGGACAGAGTTTGTGTTTATGACAGGTTTGATATGGAGTATAAGTCCAGAAAAATTGCTTTGCCCGATAGCAGTCCCCGTCGTTTTGAGCCTGTGGTTATCCGAAGATGTGATATAGATATGAACAAGCATGTCAATAACGCCAGATATGTGGACATTACCGACGAGTATCTTCCTCAAGACGCAATAGTGACTAATATGCGTATTGAATATAAAATTCCCATAAAGCGGGGTATGACAGCAGTGCCTGTTGTGTATTCTCAGGAAAATACGGTTGTTGTCAGTCTGAACGACATTAAAGAAAGACCGTGCTGCGTGGTCGAATATACATTAAAATAATATGAAACACATGATAATCAGATGACCGTAAATTAAAGCGCAGGGTCAAGTGCGGAGCCCCTTGTCGCTCCCGCAGGAGCGAAATCCCCAAACGCAGGAGCTCAGCACAGGGTGAATTTTAAAACAGTCCATCAGAATGTTTTTTAATGATAGAGGGCTGCCCCTTGTTTGCTTCATGTGAGGTTTATCAACAGAATCAGGACTGCCATTTTTTCGGCAGTCCTTTTTTATATGGCAGTTTTCTCATTTTACTGTCAATAAAATGCACTAATATGTTAACGGAAGACAAGCTTAATTTGTGAGATCGTACAAATGCATAGATAACCTATTGACATAGTAGGAATAATATGATATATTATAATTACAGAATAAAACAACGGCTCTGACGCCGATGCGATATTGATTAATATTTTATTATTGAAAGGAAGTCATTACTATGGCAAAGATTTATAAGAATGTCGGTGAACTTGTGGGAAGAACTCCGATTGTAGAAGCAGCCAGATTTTCCGAGGCGATCGGAGCAGGCACCAAGCTGTTGGCGAAGCTTGAATATTTCAATCCTGCCGGAAGCGTTAAGGACAGAGTTGCACTGAACATGATAGAAGACGCTGAAAAGAGCGGCGTCTTAAAGCCGGGTGCAACAATTATTGAACCTACTTCGGGTAACACAGGTATCGGTCTTGCGGCTGTGGGTGTTTCAAAGGGCTACAAAGTCATTCTTACAATGCCTGAGACAATGAGTATTGAGAGAAGAAATCTTCTGAAAGCATACGGCGCCGAAATCGTTCTGACCGAAGGAGCAAAGGGTATGACTGGTGCGATCAAGAAGGCTGACGAGCTTAAAAACGAAATTGAAGGTTCGGTCATTCTCGGTCAGTTTGTTAATCCGGCTAATCCTGCGGTCCATGTTGCTACAACAGGTCCGGAGGTTTGGGAGGATACCGACGGAAAGGTTGATATATTCGTAGCTGGCGTAGGTACAGGCGGTACGGTAACGGGCGTGGGTCAGTATCTTAAGTCAAAAAAGCCTGATGTGAAGATAATCGCAGTTGAGCCTGCAAGCTCGCCTGTACTTTCACAGGGCAAGTCGGGCGCACATAAAATTCAAGGTATAGGAGCAGGTTTTGTTCCGGATGTGCTGGATACTAAGATCTACGACGAAGTATTTACTGTAGAAAACACAGAAGCTTTTGAGGCGGGCAATCGTTTTGCTAAGACTGAGGGTATCCTTGTGGGAATTTCCTCAGGCGCTGCTCTTTACGCTGCTGCTGAGATCTCAAAGAGACCTGAAAACAAGGGTAAGGTTATTGTAGCTCTTCTTCCTGATACAGGAGAGAGATATCTGTCAACTGCTCTGTTTGATTAAGCTTTGTATATAAAACGGAATTTACAAAAATAAAGCAGCCGTCTGAACATTGTTCAGACGGCGCAAGTTTTCTTATTTGGCAAATATATTACATTGATACAGCGCCTCAGAAAAGCTTAATGCGAGAATATGTTGAGTTGTTAACGGCACAAAGACGAAATTAGAACGGAGGATAATATGGACGTTATAAAAACAATTATGACAAGAAGAAGTATCCGCAGATATACGGATGAAAAGATCAGCGATGAAACAGTCCGCAGTATTCTCGAAGCAGGAATGGCGTCTCCCAGCTGCGCCAATACAAAAGACTGGACATTTATTGTTGTAAGAGACAGAAATACCCTTGATAGAATGGCAGACGCCAACGGCCGTCCGGCACAGCTTCTGAAAAATGCGCCTTTGGCAATTCTTTTGTGCGGCGATCTTTCACGATCGTTCAAGCAGGCGAAGGATTATTGGATCATCGACGTTGCTATTGCAGCAGAGAACATGGCATTGTGTGCACATGGTTTGGGAATTGGCTGCGTTTGGCTGGGGACATGGCCCCAAATGGAACGTGTGAAAAAACAGACAGAGTTATTTGGCTTGCCTGAGTATGTCATTCCGCACTCCGTGCTTGCCTTTGGGTATCCTGCGGAAAATCCTGCTCCGCATGAAAATGTCTATGATGAAAGTCGTGTACATTTTGAAAAATGGTGATAAAAAATTACTATACATTAATATGATATATTATAACGGGCGGCGTGTAACCGTCTGTTTTTATGTGTAAAGTCCTCAGAATTTAAAAAAGTGCACGCAAATCAATTTTCAAAACCTTGACAAGTATGGTATAATAAAAATATGAA
>CAYNPW010000025.1:0-29076 GCA_964399215.1 uncultured Ruminococcus sp.
CGACCTTCGGGTTATGAGCCCGACGAGCTACCGAACTGCTCCATCCCGCGATATACTGTACTCAACCTCTCGCTGAGTACTTGTATATTATATCATAATCTTTTAGTGTTGTCAAGACTTTTTTAAAAAAATTTGGAGAAATTCGAGTAAGTTAAAATAATTGGACCTTGGGTGCAGTGTAGCTATAAGGTGATATTTTGACAGACTCGTTTTTATCTAAGACAATGTCTCGAATATCTAACTGCAGTTCATATAATGTTTACAAAAAGGTGTTAAACATAACTATTGACATCACATTTAAAACATGATACACTTTAATTGTAACTGCAAAAATTACATCATATAAAATGTATGTTTATTTGTCGGATAATCTTATATATCCAGACTGTTTTCCGAACCCCATTTGATAATTTCATAGCAAACCGGCAGCAGGCTTTTTCCTTTTTCCGTAGGCGCATATTCCACACGAGGAGGTATTTCATTAAACTGAGTACGGGAGATTAATCCCCATGATTCCAAATTTCGAAGAGCTGCTGTTAAAACACTGTTAGTGACGTTGGGCAGCTTTTTTTTACATTCGCCAAACCGAAGCATATCCGCCCGGCATATTTCCAGCATGAGCTGTAATTCCCATTTGCCTTGCAGCAGAGGGACTATTTTGTCTACGCGGGCTTTGTTTTCGCGATCATTCAAAATATCATTGATTTTGTTAAGCATTTCTTCAGATGTCATTTTTGTCACTCCTACATTAGTTGCTTTAACCATACTTGGTTGGTTGAAACTGCGTACTTGATAGTTTTTAACTACTATGATATAATTATTATAAACGTAAATTAATACGTTGTCAAGGAGGTATCAGTTTTGAATAACAGTAAAGCAATAGAGTGTACTTCACAAGAAGACATATTTACTAAATACTCAGTACCAAGGGTGCTTGCAAAATTTATTATTCCTGCTGCGCTCGGCCAGCTGACGGTTCTTATTCAGAATCTGGCTGACGCTTTTTTTGTCGGCAGAACAGGTGATACATTTCAGATTTCTGCCATGACGATCACTTTTCCGATCGTTATGCTTTCTACTTGTATCGGTACGATGTTCGGCGCCGGTGCAAATGCCAATATCGCTGCTGAATTAGGGAAGGAAAACAGAGAACGTGCCAAAACATTTTCTGCTTTTTCCATATACACAGCCAGTGCAGTGATCATGATTCTTTCCTTTATTCTGCTGGCTGTAAAAGAAACGCTATTGTTTCAGATAGGTGCGGATGAAAATTCTGTTGGATTTTGTAAGGATTATCTGCTATGGGTATTTCATGTTGGCTGTGTCCCTACAGTTTTGACGCAGGTGTTTTCGCAACTGTTTCTTGCAGAGGGCGAATCCAGAATTTCAGCTATCGGCATTGCAAGCGCCGGTATTTTAAATGCAATTCTTGATCCTGTTTTTGTTTTTGGACTTCATATGGGAATTGCAGGAGCCGGATTGGCGACCTGTATTGCTAACTGCATATCCTTTTCCTATTTTCTGGTTATGTACCATTTGCATAGAAAGTTTACGATTGTTTGCTTTCACCCGAAGTATTATAGTGCAAAAAACAAAATTGGCTTAAGAGTGCTGGCGGTAGGAGTCCCTGCCGGACTGGTGCTGGTATTTATGGATGTATGCGATTTTACACGTAATTACTTTTTTAATAATCTGGGAGGACAGGAAGAACTGGCTGCCTGGGGCGTTGTTCAGAAGATCGGAAATGCATTTATGCAGATCTGCGTTGGAATTGCGCAAGGAATTCGTCCAATAGTTGCGTATAATTATGCATGCGGGCTTTTAAAACGTCTGAAGTCTATTATCAACGGCGGAATAGCCGTTATGGCAGTTTGGGTAGCTGCTTGTCTGATAATTGTTATTTTAGCGCCGACATTTATTGTCAAATTACTGCTTCCGACAGGGGATTCTGTTCCTGTAGCAGTTTCTTATTTGCGTGTCTGGATATTCTGCCTTATAGGATTTGGCTTTGTTGAGTTGTTCAATGCAGTGTTTCAAGCAATCGACAAATGGCAGATATCACTGGCAAATACGGTTATAAACAAAGGTTTTCTTCTTACACCGGTTATGGTATTGCTTGCTAATCTTAAAGGAATACAAGGAATAGTTGTCAGCCAGCCAATCACTGAAAATTTGACGGCTGTTGCTTTGTTTATAATTTATCTGATTGTTATGAAAAAAGAAAGTGCAAACATTTATACATAGAAAGGATTGATTTGAGAATATGATAAGGGTAATCTCAAGAAGCATAAGGGAATACAAAAGGTCAGCAGTCGCGACGCCGATACTGGTTTCGTTAGAGGTTATAATGGAATGTATCATCCCATTTTATATAGCCGAGCTTGTTAACGAAATCAAGGCGGGCTGTGAATTGAATGTGATCATCAGATATGGCGTTATACTGACAATAATGGCTATTCTGTCTTTGATATTCGGCGCGGCAGCAGGTACCACATGTGCCACCGCCTCCTGCGGACTGGCAAAAAATCTCCGTAAGGATATGTTTTACAGTATTCAGAAGTACTCATTTGAAAATATTGATAAATTTTTGACTTCTTCGCTGGTTACGCGTCTTACGACAGATGTTACAAATGTACAGAACGCATATATGATGATAATAAGAAGCGCGATACGTGCGCCGTTAATGATTGTTTTTGCTCTGGTTATGGCATTCGTCATGGGCGGAAAAATGGCGTGGATATTTCTGTTTGTCATACCGTTTCTGACAGCGGGACTGGCTCTGATCATTTACAAAACCATGCCTCTGTTCAGAAAGGTGTTTAAAAAGTACGATAATCTGAACAACTCCGTACAGGAGAATATAAAGGCGATGCGTGTTGTTAAATCCTTTGTCCGTGAAGACTACGAGCAGAAAAAGTTCAACACAGCCGCTGAGGATGTTTGTACTGATTTTACAAAAGCTGAACGCATTCTGGCAATGAACAATCCATTGATGCAGTTTTGCTTGTATGTAGATATGGTATTTATACTCTCCTTTGGTTCTTATACGATTATCACATCGCGTGGACTCGATTTGGATGTCGGTCAGATGTCGGCGCTTGTGACATATGGATTTATGATGCTAAGCAGTCTGATGATGCTTTCAATGATTTTCGTTATGATAACCATGGCGGCGGAATCCGGACGAAGAATTGCAGAACTCCTCACGGAAAAAAGCACATTGACAAATCCTGAGGATCCGCTGTATGAGGTTAAGGACGGCTCAATCTGCTTTGAAAACGTCAACTTTAAATATTCATTAAAGGCGGAGCGTATGGCTCTTGCAGGAATAAATCTGAAAATCAGTTCAGGTGAAACTGTTGGTATTATCGGCGGTACAGGTTCTTCCAAATCATCATTGATACAGCTTATTTCGAGACTTTATGACGCAACAGAGGGTGTAGTTAAGGTTGGCGGAAATGATGTTAAGAAGTACGATCTTGAAACTCTCAGAAATCAGGTTGCGGTGGTTTTGCAGAAGAATATTCTGTTCTCAGGCACTATAAAAGAAAATCTGCGCTGGGGAAATAAAAATGCAACTGACGAAGAATTAATACAGGCTTGCAAGCTTGCGTGTGCTGACGAATTTATCTCTCAGTTCCCCGCCGGATATGATACATATATCGAACAGGGCGGAGCGAATGTTTCAGGCGGACAGAAGCAAAGACTCTGTATTGCACGTGCATTGCTGAAAAAACCTAAGATACTGATTTTAGACGATTCTACCAGCGCTGTGGATACCAAGACAGACGCAAGTATTCGCAAGGCGCTACGTGAATATATTCCTGAAACAACAAAAATCATTATTGCACAGCGTACGGCTTCTGTTGAGGACGCAGATAAGATCATTGTTATGGAGGGCGGCAGAATCAATGCGGTAGGAACACATGATGAACTCTTTAAAAATAATGATATTTACCGTGAAATTTATACTTCTCAGAATAAGGCAGGTGGACATGATGAAGAATGAAAAAGCTAAAAAGGGAATTATCAGACGGCTTCTTAAAACCATACATGAGTTTTATCCTGTCATGATGCCCGTTACTGTCGTTTGTATCATTTTCAGCGCAATAGTCAGCTCTGTCCCGTCTCTTTTTATGCAGAATATAATTGCTGTTGTAGAAGAAAGCTGGCAGAGCGGAGACTGGAATGAAGTCGGTTCGCGAATTCTTTTATTTGTGGGAATTCTGGTTACTTTCTATATTTTGTCGCTGCTGGCAGGCTTTACTTATAATCAGCTTATGGCTATCATGACACAGGGAACATTGAAGAAGCTTCGTGAAAAAATGTTTAATGGAATGCAGCGTCTTCCTATCAAGTACTTTGATACGAACAATCATGGAGATATCATGAGCCATTACACCAATGATATTGATACTCTGCGTCAAATGGTTTCCCAGAGCTTTCCGCAGCTTCTCATTTCTGCGATCTCGGCATTCACCATTTTCTGCATTATGGTATATTTTTCCCTATGGCTTACCTTAGTAGTACTGATAGGCGTAATAATCATGTTTTTTGTTACAAAAAAAGTCGGCGGCGGTTCTGCAAAGTTTTTCTTCCGTCAGCAAACAGCACTTGGCAAGGTAGAGGGTTTCGTAGAGGAAATTATGAACGGACAGAAAGTCGTAAAAGTATTCTGTCATGAAGAAGAAAGCAAGGCTGATTTTGACAAGCTTAATGAACAGCTGTTTGAAGAATCTGAACGTGCAAATAAGTATGCTAACATTTTAATACCGATATTGAATAACATCGGTAATGTTCTGTATGTTATTGTCGCTATCATAGGCGGAATCCTGCTGATCTTTGATATACCGAATATAAGCGTTTCAGGAATGGCTATCCAAATCAGTATTGTTGTTCCGTTCCTGAATATGACCAAACAGTTTGTCGGCAGTATAAATCAGGTTTCCAATCAAATCAATGCTGTTGTTATGGGTATGGCAGGTACCGAACGTATCTTTAATCTTATGGACGAACAGCCTGAACAGGATGACGGTTATGTTACTCTTGTCAATGCGAAGGAAGAAAACGGGGTTCTGACCGAATGTGAAGAAAGGACAGGCTTGTGGGCTTGGAAACATCCTCATCAAGCTGACGGAACCGTTACCTATACCAAGCTCACGGGCGACGTTCGTCTGTTTGACGTAGATTTTGCATATGTAGAGGGCAAAACAGTACTTCGCAATGTAACCTTATATGCAAAACCGGGACAAAAGGTAGCGTTTGTCGGAGCAACAGGAGCGGGTAAGACTACCATTACCAATCTTCTGAACCGTTTTTATGACATCGCTGACGGAAAAATCCGTTATGACGACATAAATATCAATAAAATTAGAAAAAGTGATTTGCGTCATTCATTGGGCATAGTTTTACAGGATACGAATTTGTTTACAGGTACAGTTATGGAAAATATCCGTTACGGCAAGCTTGATGCAACTGACGAGGAGTGTATCGACGCAGCCAAGCTGGCAGGCGCAGATGATTTCATCACACGTTTGCCTGACGGTTATCAGACTCAGCTTTCCGGAAACGGCGCAAATCTCTCACAGGGTCAGCGTCAGCTACTTTCTATTGCGCGTGCAGCTGTTGCCGATCCGCCGGTAATGATACTGGATGAAGCTACGTCCTCTATTGATACCAGAACAGAGACGATAGTTCAACGAGGTATGGACGCTTTAATGGAGGGCAGAACGGTATTTGTTATTGCACACCGTCTATCTACCGTCAAGAACTCCGACGTTATTATTGTACTCGATCACGGACGAATTATAGAACGCGGAAGCCATGATGATCTGATAGCACAGAAAGGTCAGTATTATCAGCTTTATACGGGTGCATTTGAACTGGAATAGTAATTTTACGGAAAGTGTATTTTCTGAAAGCGATCGAATATCAGTTCAATACCCGGAGAAATTCTTTATGAATATATGATTTTATAAAAGCAAACGTCATGTGTGGATCTAAGCACATGATTTTTGCTTTTTTACTATGTATATGACAGAAATCTTCTTTTATTTGAATCGATACATGTTAGCTGGCACTAACTTTTTGTGACCATTGACAAATGCGCTATACCATATTAGTGCATTTTTCTGAAAAGTTTTAACATGTATAGTTTTCCCCTTGACAAATGCTTGGTAAAATGTTATTATATAAATGGTTAGCTAGAACTAACCATGTGAGAATAAACCATGCAGACTCCTCTAAGGAACAAAGTGCGAAATTGTTATTCTTTCCCGAGCTATTAAACTGTCTTCGGGAAAGAATGTCTGCATATTATCAGAATTTTAAAAAAGGAGAATTTTTATGGATTATTTGGAAATCGAAAAAGTAGTGGGAAGAGAGATTTTGGATTCCAGAGGAAATCCCACAGTGGAAGCGGAAATCACTCTTGCAGACGGCACAGTAGCACGCGGAACAGCTCCCAGCGGCGCTTCAACGGGAGAATTTGAGGCTCTGGAGCTTCGCGACGGAGATAAGAGCAGATATTGCGGTAAAGGCGTTACTAAAGCAGTTGAGAATATCAATACTGTTATTTCCGAAACTATCGTCGGCATGGACGCTTCCGATATTTATGCAGTTGATAAGGCAATGATTGACGCTGACGGCACAAAGGACAAGTCTAAGCTTGGCGCAAATGCAATTCTTGCAGTTTCTATTGCCTGTGCAAGAGCAGCAGCAGCTTCTCTTGATATTCCGCTGTACAGATTTTTGGGAGGAATCAGCGGGAACAGACTTCCTGTACCTATGATGAATATTCTTAACGGTGGAGCTCATGCTGCGAATACTGTCGACGTACAGGAGTTTATGATTATGCCTGTTGGCGCTCCCAGCTTTAAAGAAGCGCTGCGTTGGTGTGCCGAGGTCTTCCATGCTCTTGCCGCTTTGCTTAAATCAAAAGGATTGGCTACATCTGTCGGTGACGAGGGTGGTTTTGCCCCAGACCTTGCAAGCGACGAGGAAGCTATTCAGTACATTCTTGAGGCAGTAAAGAATGCCGGCTATGAACCCGGTAGGGACTTTATGATCGCTATGGACGCTGCTTCAAGTGAATGGAAGGGCGCAAGCAAGGGCGAATATATTCTTCCTAAGGCAGGTACTAAATTCACTTCAGAGGAGCTTATCGAGCATTGGAAAAAGCTTGTGGAAAAGTATCCTATCATCTCTATAGAGGACGCTCTCGACGAGGAGGACTGGGAAGGCTGGCAGAAGCTTACAGCAGAGCTGGGAGGAAAGGTTCAGCTTGTCGGAGACGATTTGTTTGTAACAAATACAGAACGTCTTTCTAAGGGTATTGCTAACGGCTGCGGTAATTCTATTCTCATCAAGCTCAATCAGATAGGCTCAGTTTCGGAAACTCTCGAGGCTATCAAAATGGCTCACAAAGCAGGCTATACTGCGATCTCCTCACACCGCTCCGGCGAAACAGCAGATACTACCATTGCGGATCTTGCAGTGGCGCTTAATACCTGCCAGATAAAGACAGGAGCTCCTAGCAGAAGTGAAAGAGTGGCAAAGTACAATCAACTTCTCCGAATCGAGGAACAGCTTGGCGCAAGCGCAGTATATCCGGGTATGGCTGCTTTCAACGTTAAGAGATAACATTTATAATACATAATAAAACGATAAAAGACAGAACGCACCATGACGTTCTGTCTTTTAATTTTGTAATATGATAATATAAGCTTTAAGCATATAGTGTACACTCGTAGGAAAAGTCACTAATAAGTAGGCAAGCGGGAGAGCGACGGATTTCCTGATACGATTTTATGGTAGTTATTTATAATGTAATAAATATTTTCAACGATCATGCCGAGCATTTTTCAGGCGAATAATCAAAAATCCTTGAATTACACAGGTAAATCAAGGATTTTTGATCTATAATTGATGATACTAACTGCATAAAAAGATCAAAGACGAGTGTTTAGAAAACATTGTATTTATCTTCACAGCTTCTCATGGCATTAATAGTCCTGCCTATTAGATCATCAAGATTCCAGCCAAGCATTTCAGCGCCCCGCTCGATAACCTCTCGGGAGCAGCCTGCGGCAAAGTTTTTATTCTTGTACTTTTTCCTTACTGATTTTACTTCCAAATCGGAAACGCTTTTGGACGGACGCATTAATGCAACTGCGCCGATAAGTCCTGTAAGCTCGTCGACTGCATACAATACTTTTTCCATTTCATGTTCGGGCTTTATATCTACCGTCAACGCATATCCATGGCTGGCTGTAGCATGAATGATACGTTCGTCTATACCTCGCTCACGCATGATCTCCTGTTCTTTAATGCAATGCTGTTCCGGAAACTTCTCAAAATCAAGATCGTGCAGGAGACCGACAATTCCCCAGAACTCAGCCTCCTCTCCATAGCCAAGCTCATATGCAAAATATTTCATTACTCCCTCTACAGTCAAAGCGTGCTTTAAATGAAATTGTTCCTTATTATAATCATTCAGTAAATCCCATGCTTCGGATCTTGTAATCGTTTTGTTCATCAGAAAATTTCAACTCCTTTTTTATCAGCCGGCAGTAACACTTACAACGCCTTTTATTTTATGCAGTCTATGCAGAAGCGCTTGCAGGCTGACTGTACTGTCCACGTATATATTTGCCTCAAATACTGACAGCTGCTCATTTCTGTCATCTGTAAACACTTTTGCTCTGTGACTTCTAATTTCAATATTATGTGAAGATATCTCAGTGGAAATTTCACCGACAAGACCTGTTCGGTCTTTTGAAAGAACCTTAACTGACACCTCCTGCGGATCATTAGAATTTATCTGATTGTAAATGCTCACCTATTTTCACCTCTGTTTATATAAATTCAAGGCTTTAAACGCATATCGCTTAAAACCTCAAATTTGTTGATTTTATTCTTTAATGAAACATTGATGTCGATAAATATCTTTCACCTGTATCGGGCAGCAAAGCAACGATTACCTTTCCCTTGTTTTCGGGACGCTTTGCAAGTTCGCTTGCAGCATAAACCGCTGCGCCGGAGGATATTCCAACCAGTACTCCCTCTATTGTACCGATTTGCTTTCCTGTGGCAAAGGCGTCCTCGTTTGTCACTCTGATTATTTCATCATATATATCCGTATTCAGCGTATCAGGAACAAATCCCGCGCCTATACCCTGGATTTTGTGCGCACCTGCCTTGCCCTCTGACAAAACAGGAGAACTGTCAGGCTCAACTGCAACGATTTTGATTTCGGGATTTTGGGATTTCAAATACTCACCGACTCCCGAAAGAGTTCCGCCGGTACCAACTCCGGCCACAAAAATATCTACTTTTCCGTCGGTATCATTCCAAATTTCAGGACCCGTAGTAGTTCTGTGAGCGTTTGGATTTGCAGGATTTGTGAACTGTCCCGGAATAAAGCTGTTAGGAATTTCTTCAGCAAGCTCATAAGCTTTTGCAATAGCGCCTTTCATGCCCTTGGTTCCGTCGGTAAGAACCAGCTCTGCACCGTAAGCTTTCATCAGATTCCTGCGTTCAATGCTCATTGTTTCGGGCATGGCAATGATGATTCTGTAACCTTTTGAGGCTGCAACTGCCGCAAGACCTATTCCTGTATTACCTGATGTAGGTTCAATGATTACCGAGCCTTCTTTAAGAGCGCCCTCCGCTTCTGCCTGTTCTATCATTGCTTTTGCAATTCTATCCTTTACCGATCCTGCCGGATTGTAGTATTCAAGCTTTGCAAGCAAAGTAGCTTGCAGATTATTTACCTTTGCGTAATTATTCAGTCTCAGTAACGGCGTTGCGCCGATAAGATCGGTAAGCTTATCATAAATTTTTGGCATTATTTACTCCTCCTATTTTACTGTGAATTTATCAGCCGAAGCAGCTTTTCTCTATATTTGTAGAATTCTTGAGAAAATTTAACATCTGTATTTCCGTCCTCAATTATCTGGCGTGAAAAGCTGACTTGTATATCCTCGATCACCTTTCCGGGATGTTTGCTTAGTACTATTATTCGGGATGCAAGCAGCAGCGCTTCCTCTACGTCATGAGTAATAAAGAATATCGTCTTTCCTGTATCCCACCAGATTTTTCTGGTAAGATCCTGCACATTTTCTCTTGTCAGAGCGTCCAATGCTCCGAACGGTTCGTCCATAAGCAGAATTTCAGGATCGTTTATAAGTGAACGCGCTATTGAAACGCGCTGCTTCATACCGCCGGAAAGCTCATATATTTTCTTACCGGCAAATTCGGAAAGTCCTACTTTAGAAAGATATTCATCGGTAAGCCTGCGGTATTCCTCCTTTGGAATTCCTCTCATCTTAGGACCGAATGCAACATTGTCCCACACCGAAAACCACTCATAAAGCGGAGGATTTTGAAATACAACTCCTCTATGCCAATCGGTTCCCTTTATTTCCTTTCCGTCAAGCTTTACTGTTCCGGCTGTAGGCTGAATAAAGCCTGCAAGGATTTTCAAAAGAGTACTCTTGCCGCAGCCTGAGGGTCCGAGCACGCAGATAAACTCTCCGGGAAAAATATTAAAATTTATATTTTCCAAGGCTTTGATTTTACCGGACTTTCCTGAATAATCAAGGTCGATTCCTTCAATAGAGATAAGCTCCCCGCCTTCGTAAGGCGGTTCTGCTCCGTGATAGTTTACGTTCTGTACCGCTACAAGTTCATCAGACGGTTCATATAATTTTTCTTTCCATGTATCAGACATTTACATCACCATATTATCAATTACTTAATTGCGGCTTCAATGAATTCCGTTGTAACCTTGCTCTTAAATGTGTCAGCGTCAGGAGCTGATTTTATGCTGTTCTGCTCTACAAGAAAATCCGCTGTATTCTTGAGAGTATCGGGGATCTGGTTATTAAGATATTCTATCTGTTCATCAGCTGTAAGATACTTAAATTGTGTGATCTGGTCAGCAGCGTCTTCCTTGCTTATTTCAAGAACACTTGAAATTTCTTCCGCAGCCTTATCGCTGTCATTATTAAGGATCTCATTAGCTTTTATCTGTACCTTTACATAATTGGTAACAATATCAGGATTATTTTCGGCGAATTCTGTTCTTACGACATTCAGATCTGCAGTTATCACGCCCTTTTCCGCAAGCTCCTCAGAGTGAGTTATAACCTTTCCGTCCTCAAGAAGATTGCTGAGTACGGGATACCATACATAAGCTGCATCGATATCGCCTCTCTGCCATGCAGCATAAATGTCATCGGGCTGTAAATCAAGCAGAGTAACATCGCTTTCGCTTATACCTTCAAGCTTTAATGCGTTAAGTAAACTGTAATGAGCTGTTGATGCAAACGGAGTAGCAACCTTTTTCCCCTTTAAATCGGCAAGGCTTTCCACACCGGAATCGTTTTTTACGACTAACGATTCAGCCGAACCTATAATATCGCCTATCCAGAAAACCTCATAATCCACGTCGCTGGAAATTCCCAGAGCAGACGGAGAGGATCCAAGCTCTGAAATATCTATACTTCCTGAAGCGAGAGCAGTATTTACATCCTTGCCCGAATCAAAATTTATCAGATTTACTTCAACGCCCAGTTCATCCTCATACAGCTTTTCATACTGGGCAATAAGGTCACCGTTTACGAGATTCATTGTACCTATGTTTACGACCTTTGCTTCCCCGTCTGAAGCAGTATTATCGCCGGAGCTTTTACCGCAGGACGTAAGTCCCAGCGTTCCGAGTGCAATAGCTGCCGATACCGATAAAACTAAAACTTTTTTTATTTTCATGATAATTACCTCCAAAATAACTGTGCAGAATACGCTTAGCTTCTGCCTTTCCAATGTATAACCTTCTTTTCGATCAAACGAATGATTCTGTCAAGTAAAATTCCTGTGATACCCATAATTATTACGCCCATAAAAACCGTATCGCTTCGCAGATAGTTGCTTGCGTCAAGCACAAGCCAACCCATTCCCGCCGTTGCCGCAACCATTTCTGCAGCGACCAGAGTAGTATACTCAACGCCGAGTGCGGTTCTGAGTCCTGTGAAAACATCCGGCAGCGAAGCAGGAAATATCACATAGAAAAAAATTTGTCTCTTTCCTGCGCCAAGCGTTTTTGCTCCGTTTATGTAATCCTCTTTAATTCTGATAACACCTGAAACACATGCAATGTATACAGGAGCAAATCCTGCAAGATACAGCAGCGCCAGCTTAGAGCTTTCGTCAATACCCATCCACAGTACCAAAATCGTATAATATGCCAGCGGAGGCAAAGGACGGTAAAACTCCACAATAGGTTCTAAAATCGCACGTATTTTTGAATTATATCCGCTAAGCAAGCCCAGCGGTACAGCCGTAACAACTACAAGCAGATAAGCTATAACAAGACGCTTCATGCTTGTTCCAAGATGTTCGAAAAGACTGTGTCCCTTATATCCGTTTCTGGTAACGTCTATGAAACTTTGCCATACACTTTTCGGAGAAGGTATTATTGTTTCCGAAAATGCTCCCGTAGCTGTAATGATATACCATGCCGCTATTATGGCAATTACGGTTATGATTGTCAGAATTTTTTCTGTGCCAAATTTTTTCATTTCAATTAAATCCTTTCAAATAAATAATAAGATATGGATTCAACATCGCTTGGATAAAATAATCATATACCTTTCCTCCTTTGATATTATCATTATATCAGCTAAATCATATTTTTTCAATAGGAGTAATAGGGAATATTTTTTATTTTTTTTCACATACCTTATCCGATATTATGCAAAAACGCTGCCGTATAAAAAACAGCAGCGTCTGTATATCAATATATTCAGATGAACTCATTGTCCACAATAGTCAGAACCTCGTCCAGAATTTTGAAAGCCTCTTTCAGCTCTTCTTCGGTGATAATAAGCGGCGGGGTGATATTTATATTGTTCTCACGTCCGAATGCGGAGAATCCCCGTTCCTTGAGCATACCCTGGATCCTTGCCATGGTCTTGTTTTCATCGTATCCGTAAGGAACAAGAGGTATCTTCTTCTCTCTGTCCTTCATAAGCTCTACAGCTCCGAATAAACCAATATAACGAACATCGCCTACACACTTATGGTTAGACTTTATGTCCTCAAGCAGATCACCGAAAACCTTGCCTACTTCATTTACATGATCAAGAATTTTATGTTCAGCGTAATAATTAACACTGGCAACTCCCGCTGCGCAGGCAAGCGAATGTCCGCTGTAGGTAAGGCCGTACAGGAATACCTTATCTTCAAAATACTTTGCTATTTCTTTGCTGATGATAATACCGCCAAGCTGAACATAACCGCAGGTCACGCCCTTTGCAAAGGTAATTATATCAGGTTTTATTCCCCAGTGCTCGAAGCCGAACATCGTTCCTGTTCTGCCAAAGCCCGCCATTACCTCGTCGCAGATAAGCAGTATCCCGTATTTGTCGCACAAATCCCGCAGACCCTGTAAATATCCGTCGGGCGGTATTATAACGCCATTTGCACCGGTAATAGATTCAACCTCTATAGCCGCGATCTGGTCGGCGCCCTCGTACTGTATCTGCTGTTCAAGCAATCCAAGATAGTATGCCGAAGCCTCAGAATCGTTTTTAAAATCAATTTCCGAACGGTAAACGTATGGATCAAAAAATTTCAAAAATCCGTTTGCCGCAGGCTTTTCAAGCGCAAATCTTCTGGGGTCTCCGGAAAGATTTCCCGAGCCTAACGTAGAACCGTGATAGCTTCTGTAACGTGACAGGACCTTAGCTTTACCCGTGAAGGTTCTCGCTGCATAGATTGCCGCTTCATTGGCGTCTGAGCCGCCGCAGCTGAAAAATACCTTTCCCATGTTGTCCGGAGCAAGATCTATAAGCATTTTAGCCAGCTCCGAGCGAGGTTCGGAGGCATGTGCGGGCGCAATATACGGCAGTACTTCTACCTGCTTGCGAACCGCGTCTATAATATCTTTATTACCGTAGCCGAGGTTTACATTTGCAAGCTGTGAGGACATATCGTAGAATCTCTTTCCGTTATAATCCCAGAAGTAGATGCCGTCTGCACGCTCTACCGGAATAGCGTTTACAGTGCCTGTAAGCCATGGGTGCTGATTATATTTTTGGTCGTATTCAATAACCTGTTCTCTTGTAAGCTCTGACATAACAAATCTTTCCTTTCAGTCTGTATTTTTAAGTTTTTCGTACATATCTGTCAAAATTTCATCTGTGATCTTCACCGGATTGTTATCCATATTCGGATGATGGCTTAGCTGCACAAGCTCTGCTGTCTGAATATCTGTAAGCTGAAGATCCGCAAGTCCTATCCTTAGATCAACACTTTTCTTCAGATCTAAAATTCCGTCCGCAAAAGCCTCAGCTCCGTCATAGCCAAGCAGCTTGGCAAGTTCCACGGTTCTGGGATCGGCTGCGTTTATCCGTGCGAAGTAATCAAGAGTAAGTCCGCAGGCTTCTCCGTGAGGTATATGATAGATACTTGTCAATGGAAACGAACAAGCATGCGATGAAGTTGTTTTAGGCAGCGTAAAAGCAAGCCCCGCAATAACTGACGCTTCTGAGAGCTTTTCACGTGCATTCAGATCATCCGGCTTGGAATAAGCTATCGGAAGATACTTAAACACCGTTTTAATAGCATGGATCGCAAGAGCGTCGCAAATAGGCTGATGTCCGCGGCTCCAATAGCCTTCTACTGCGTGACACAGCACGTCTATACCTGTGCCGGCTGTGACGCTTGGCGGTACGGAAAGCGTAAGCTTCGGATCAATCAATGCATTTTCGGGATAAAAGCTTTCCGACACTATCGGAGCTTTTTTACCTGTTCGGCGGTCGGTAAGCACAGACACGCAGGTAACCTCACTTCCCGTACCCGAAGTGGTAGGAACGGCAATTATCGGGATATGTTTGCCAGGGACTGTTTTGCCTGTACCGTGATACTCCGAAATATCCTCGACTGCCAAAGAAGCTGCCTTTGCTAAATCAAGAGAACTTCCTCCTCCCAGTGCAATTATGATATCCGTTCCTTTTCGACAAATCAACTCACTGCATTTGTTAACCTCTGCTACATCGGGATTTGACGAAATTTCGCTGAACAAATCAGCTCCGCCTATATCAGATATTATTTTCTCCGCGAATCCGTTTTTTACAAAAAAGGGATCGCTGACAAGCAGAGGCTTAGTTGCGTCTCCGATCAAGCTTTTAAGTTCAGAAAGCCTGCCGCTGCCGAAGATTATATTGACAGGCTGTGTATAATTCCAATTCATTATTTCACCTTAAATCTCAAATTCATAATTATCCGGAATACGATATTCCGACGGCGTAATGCCGTAAATCTTCTTAAATTGCCTTGAAAAATATCCTATGTCCTTATAATCAAGTCTGTCTGCGATCTCAAAAATTTTCATATTGGTATTTTTGAGCAGCCATGCCGCACGCCGCAGCTTTACATGCGTAACATAATCTACAAAGCGCATATCAGCCTGAGCAGCAAACATAGTACTTAAATATGAGCTGTTTATGTAAAGCTCCTCTGAAAGCGCTTTTTGCCGGAGATCGCTTTCGGGATTGAAGAGAATATATTGTATAACATCGTGTATTTTGGCATTGTGCGGAGGATACAGAGCGCAGAATTCTTCAAACAGATTCATAATCATCTGAGCATCTGTATCGCCTTTCCCTGTAAGAAAGTCCTCTTTGCAAAGAAATAAATCAAGCCATTCGTATTTATTGAAAATTTCTTCAACGGTTCCGTTTAATATATGCCCGTAATCCTCCAGTTTCATAAGCTTGATTAGATACTCGGAGATTGAAGGATCATGATTTTCAAACAAATCTGAAAGTTCTTCAATATAGTAGATCTCCGCAGCCTTTTTACCGTTGGTTTCGTTTTTAATTCTTCTGAACAAAGAAATAAATCTGTCCGATTCAAACGGCTTGACAAAATATTCATATATACCAAGCACAATACCTTCTCTCGCCAAACTGAAATTGCCGTCTCTGCCACAAAATGCAATTCTGACGCATAAGCCCTCCGCCTTTATTCGTTTGAACAATCGGAGCCCTTTTTCCCCCAATAGCGTCGATTCTGCAATAAGTAAATCGTAACTGTTGTTTTTCAGTTCTTCATAAACCGAGACTTCATTGTCTTTGACGGCTGCGATTGCGAACTCAGTCGGTTCGCCCCACACATGTAAAGCAGTGATTTCATTTAATAAATCTAAGCTTTCTATCGCCAGCAAAACTTTATACACGGCTCTGCTCCTCCTTAACGTATCGCTTTAAGACGCTCAAATAAGTCGTCGTCAAGCCGTTCGGGCAAATCGGGATATTTCCTTCCGATAAACTCATATTTCCCCTGTCCGAAACGATGATACGGAAGCAGCTCGTAGGTGTAATTATCTCTGCCCTTCAGAAAATCCTTTATTGCCCTTATTTCGTTTTCATTATCGTTGACTGTAGGAATAACCGGCGTTCTGATATGCTTATGAAGATCGGGAAATTCCTCAAACAAAACCTCAAGATTAGCCAAAATCCTCTTATTGGAAAATCCGATATATCTAATGTGTTTTTTTTCGTCAATAAGCTTTACATCATACATAATGTAATCAAGCAGACCTGCTGCTTGCCGCAGAATTTTTGTATCACAGCAGCCGCAGGTCTCTGCGGCTGTATTAATTCTCCGCCGCTTCGCCTCCCTCAGTATTTCCAAAGCAAATTCGCCCTGCATAAACGGCTCTCCACCGGAAAGGGTAAGACCTCCGCCGCCATGACGATAGAATGCGCTTTCCTGCTCAATACGATCTGCAACCTGTTGTGCTGTCATCGTTTCTCCATATATTCCTATCGCATTTGACGGACATGCCTCAGCGCATTTACCGCAATTTGTACACTTTTCAAAATTGATTTTCCCATTAAAAACAGCGCCATATTCGCACACCCCTGAGCATAAACCGCACCCCATATTATTTATGCATTTTGAGTTGTCAAAATACATTTGAGGACGGATATCCTGCGACTCGGGATTAGAGCACCAGATACACCGCAGAGGACAGCCTTTGAGGAAAACGATCGTGCGTATTCCGGGGCCGTCGTGCAGTGAATAGCTCTGGATATTGAAAACCGTACCGGTCATATAGCCGCATGTTCCGTTCTTGATATGATGTCGTCCTGCAGATCCTTTGAAAGCTCGCAGAAATATGCGCTGTATCCGGCCACTCTGACAAGCAGACTTGAGTATTGATCGGGATGTTTTTGCGCTTCGATCAAAGTCTCACGATTGATAATATTAAACTGTAAATGCCAAAGTTTTAGATCTCCCCATGTCTTGATAAACTGTACCAGCTTTTCAGTACCCTCGTCGCCTTTTACACATTGAGGACTTAGCTTGATGTTTAACAGACGCGCTGCGCGGTTGCGAAAGTCGTAATTTTTGGTTGCATAGTTAGACAGCAGAATAGCTGTAGGACCGTTTTTATCAGCTCCCTGAGATGCCGACGAACCGTCGGAAAGCGGAAGATAAGCAAGCCTGCCGTTCGGCGTAGCGGAAACCACTTTTCCAAAAGGCACATTCGACGTAAACGGAACATATCTAAGATCAAGATGTACGCCAAGCTCCTGTGAGTATTTCTTTGTAAAAGTAAGCAGCTCGCGGTCAAGAACTTTACCTATCTCGTCAGCATAGCTATCATTGTTGCCGAATGCCGGGGCATTTTTCAGAAGCTGACGTTCTATTTCGTAGCCCTCAAAATTATGCTCCATAGCCTCTTTCACTCTAGCAAGAGTAAGTCTCTTATCCTCAAAAACGACTTTTTTTATCGCCGCAAGAGAATCTATTACTGTGCCGTATCCGATAAATTCAAAGTATCCGAGATCTATTCCGCCCTCAATTTTCGGAGTATGAATGTCCTTGCATTGTTCCATGCAAAGAGCGTGAAGCGACGAGCCAAGCGGCGATGCAAAATGCTCGCTGCGAAGCCTGATGATCTCATGCTGCTGAATAAATGCCTGTTTCATGAAATTTTTCTGCTGTTTAAGATATGCCGAAAGAAAATCTTCAAAACTTTTGAAGTCATCAACCTCGCCCGTTTCCAAGCCTATGAGTTCATCGCCGTATTTCAGCATTTTTCCATTATAAATAGTCATCTCAACGGCAGCCGCAAAATTTATATATGCGCAGGGCGATGTGTAGGTGTCTCGATTAGGCATTCTGACCTCAGCACAGCCTGAAACAGAATAGTCGTAAGCTTCCTCAAACTGCGCGCCTTTAGAAAGCAGCAGAGGAATGACTTCCTCGTCGTTAATAAGCTTTGGGAATCCGCTGCCGTCCTTGATAGTTTCGGCAACCTCATACAGATACCGCTGCGGTGAACGAGTATGAATACGTGCGGCAAGATCAGGGTAATTAAGCGGGAATTCACGCTTTGAACGTAAAAATATATAGGTCAGTTCATTTACAGCGTCTTGTCCGTCTTTGGTTTGACCGCCGATCGTAACTGCCTCCCAATGGGCGTAGCCTTCATTAAATGCGCCGCCTGCTTTGGATAGATAAAGATCGATATACTGCGCCATAGCGACCCATACGCACTCCAGCAATTCCTCTGCCTTATTCTCGTCGATCAAGCCCTTATCCTTATCAGATCTATAATAGGGATATAGATACTGATCCATTCTGCCGTTGGAAATAATAGTGCCGGTCTTTTGCTCAATTCTGGAAAACAACTGAATAAACCATTGACTTTGTACAGCTTCATAAAAGCTATCAGCAGGTTCGGCAGGTACCTTTCGGCAAATACGTGAAATTTCTTTCAGTTCAGCCTTTCTTTTCGGATCGGTCTCTGTCTCTGCCTTTTCTGCCGCAAGATCAGCGTGTCGCTGCGCCCATAGTATGATCGCATCAGCCGTAATTATAATGGCTTCCAGAAAAGGCTTTCGCTCCGTATTGTCTACAGGACTGAATTCGTCAAGTGCGTTAAGCTTCTCCATAGCCTCTCGTTTTATGCCGTTGAAGCCGATTTTCAGTGGCTTTTCATAGTCGTGAACCCATTGTATAGACGAACGGAAGGATGCCGTTTCATTCACAATAAAGCGCGAAGTAAGCTCTTCGTCATTATTATAGGTGTAACGTCTTGTATCCTCGGGAATTGCCGCCGCAAGAGCCTCATGAAATGTTTTTCCTTTCCAGTACGGCGAAATCTCATTGATTATATAAGCCGCGTCTTCGTCGGTTATATCAAAAGGCGAACTGTCTCTGGAAGGCAGACTTTTGATCGCCTCGTCAAGAAAATCACCGTCGAGCTCAGGATAAAGAATGCCGTATCTTCCGTTTCTGCCCGCACGTCCGGCAATCAGCTGATCGTCGTCCACATAAACAGACGCATTCTCAGCGTAGTGGTAGAGAGCCTTTGCCCAGCGCAAAATCAGTGGCTGCCCCTCAGTAGTCCTAAAAGATTCTGTGAAATACCGTCCTCTTTCAATATCTATTTTCGGACGGGTTCCCTGAAAGCCCCGAAGTATTTTAGCCGCACGGGTTTCTCTCTTTGCTTTAGTTTTGATTCTCTGTTCTTGTGGGGATAATTCTATTTGTGCCATAATGCTTCCTCCTTATAATAACATTAATCAGATAGTTTTAGTAGGAATTATTTTCAAAATTAAGTGCGGATCAATTTCCGCATCTGAATAAAATTTTATCATGACTTTTTGTTCATGTCAATAAAATGGTATATGAAAAAAATTTATATTTTTTCATATACCGCCGCGTTTTCCATGGATAACACAGGATTTTGAGCGGGTAATAAATGCAAGTCAGGCGTTTATTATTAAGCGTGTCTAATGAATAAAATGCCCGCTAAATACAGTCTCGTACCAAAACGATCCGATTTAGCGGGCTATTGTATATATTTATTATGCTATAGGGAAATATTTTTATTGATCTATTATAAGAACTTCTTTTTCAGCAATATCTCCTTGAATTTTAAAGGAATTCAATACAGGATTTTCTCTATCCATAAGAGATAAAATCATATAGCTTGCTTTGCTGTCATATGCAAGCCGCTTATCCTCCTCTGACGGACGTGACGGAGATTCCGGATGCGAATGCCAGTTCCCCAGCGGAACAAAACCATTGGCTCTCATATCCTTGACCGCTGCAAGCTGTTCTTTCGGGTCAAGCGAAAAATGTTCATTGGAATGATCAGTATTTGTCAGAAGATAAACCTTTTTTATTATCTTATCTTCGCCGTTCAGCTCTCCGGCAATCAGTCCGCAGGCTTCGTTGGGCAGCTCGCTTTTTGCATGAGCAACTATTTTATCATAATCAGCTTTTGTAAGTTTGATCATAAGTGTACACCGTCGCATTCCGCTTGTTCGTAGTCTACAAGCTCGGTAATAGTAGGATCGTCTCCGCATATAGCGCAGCTATGTGTATCATTAGGCAGCTTTACCTTTCGGAATTCCATTTTTATTGCATCGTAGGTGAGAAGATAGCCCGTCAGCAGATCACCCACACCAAGTATGTACTTGATCGCCTCCATAGCCTGAAGACTGCCGATAACGCCTCCCATTGCACCTATAACGCCTGCCTGCTTGCAGGTAGGAACGGCGTCCTTCGGAGGAGGATTTTTAAATACACAGCGGTAGCACGGACCCTCGCCCGGAACATAAGTCATAAGCTGACCCTTAAAGCGGATAATTCCTGCATGAGAAAATGGTTTCTTCGCCATTACACAGGCATCGTTTATGAGGAACTTAGCAGGGAAATTATCTGTGCCGTCGATCACAAAATCATAGTCCTTTATCAGATCTGTAATATTTTCGCTTGTAACGAATGTGTGGTATGTGTTTACCGTAATATCGGGATTCATAGCTTCCATAGTCTCTTTAGCCGACTGCACCTTTGCCTTGCCCACATCGGCTGTTGAATGAATGATCTGTCTTTGAAGATTTGAAAGATCAACTTCATCAGCGTCTGCAATGCCGATAGTGCCTATACCTGCCGCAGCCAGATACATTGCAGCCGGAGCTCCCAGTCCGCCAGCGCCGATTATCAGAACCTTAGCGTTTAGCAGTTTTTTCTGTCCCTTTGCGCCGACCTCTTTTAAAATGATATGACGTGAATAGCGTTCAAGCTGTTCATTTGTAAAAGCCATTACTGTCCGCCTCCCATGAAATACAGAAATTCAACGCTGTCTCCGTCCTTTATTACTGTGGTCTCAAACGTGCCGCTCTCCACAAAATCGTCGTTTATTGTTACCGTAACATATTCGGGCGTTTCCACATTTTCAAGCTCTATAAGCTTTGCAACGCTGAGACCGTCCTCATATTCTTTTTTTACTCCTGCAACTGTAACTGTCATAAAAATTCTCCTTACTGTAAATTATTTATTTCTTCAACTATTTCTTCTTTCTTAACTGCGCCTCTGAGTCTTGATACTTCTTCACCGTTTTTGAAAAATATCAGCGTAGGTGCAGCCTGAACCTCATATTTTTCGGCAAGCTCGCCGTCAAAATTTATATTGATTTTTACTACCTTTATTTTGTCGGCAAACTTCGCCTCAATATCTGCAAGTACAGGCGACAGCCTTTTGCAGGGTACGCAGCTATCGGAATAGAAATCCGCCAGTACTGCTGTATCCGACTGCAAAACTTCGGCAGTAAAATCTTCCGAGTTCACTCGAACCGACATTTTAATCACCAACCTTTTTCACGATCAGATTATAGGTTCCGTCCTCGTTGTCGATCAGCTTTAAGATCTGATGACCTTCTTCCTTTATGCTTCTGGGAACGTTCTGCACCGGCTCGCCGTCGTTCATTTTCACAGATAAAATCTGTCCGTCGTCCAGTTCCTCAAGAGCAACCTTAGCCTTTACAAATGTTGTAGGACACACTACGTCAGTAATGTCCACAATATCGTCAATCTTAAAATCATCCATTTTCATAAGCCTCCAGAATCGTTTTTTCAAATTTGTCTCTGCCAACTCTCTCAATAGTGAACTTAAATCGTTCGCCTGAGTTTGCGTTGTCGTCGAAGAACTGAATAGCCGCGTCGCATACAGCCATAAGCTTATCATGATCTTCTATAAACGGTATGATAGCTTCGCCTTTGCTGATAGAGTTGCCGAAAAGTCCGCCAAAGGAAACTATGTAGCCGTGAACAGCGTCCCATGCTTCTGTCGGACAAGCTTTCAGACATCTTCCGCAGAAATTGCATTTTTCATTGTCAAGAGTGATCTTGCCGTCTGTCATCGCAAGCGCTCCCGAGCGGCACGCCTTTATACAAACTCCGCATTTAATACAGTCGCTTTCACGCCACTCTACTTTTATTGCGCCTTTTATACCGAGATCGTTTTCCTCCGCCTTCAGACAGTTGTTCTGACAACCGGTAATTCCGAACTTGAATTTGTGCGGCAGTTCTTTGGCAAAATATCTGTCGTCAAGCTCCTTGGCAAGCGCAAAAGTATCGATACAGCCGCTTGGACAGACAGACTCTCCCTGACATGCCGTTACGGTACGGACTCTTGGTCCGCAAACGCCGGGCTCAACTCCGCCCTCGCCGAGAGCCGTCTTTACCTCCTCTATATCGTCAAGCTTAATAAACGGGATTTCCACACTCTGACGTGAGGTAAGATGTACATGACCGTCGCCGAATCTTTCGGCAACCTCAGCGATCTTTGCAAGCTGCACAGCGGTAAGATTTCCTCCTACAACTCTAAGTCTCAGAGAAAAATTATTCTTCTGCTTCTGTCTCATGAATCCGCCCTTTTTCAGGGTTGCATAATCTACAGCCATAATTTTTTCCTCCTATATATTATCTATTGCCTGCTTGAAATCATATATCAAGTCTTCAATATCTTCAATGCCAACGCTTATCCTTATAGTATCTTCATACACTCCTGCATTGATTTTCTGCTGTTCTGTGGAATGAGTATATATTGTACTTGAAGGATGAATTACCAGTGTTCGTACATCTCCGATATTCGTAGCGTTTGTTGCAAACCGCAGATTGTTTATAAGCTTGAAAGCCCGCTCCTTGCTGCCTGCGCGAACGGTGAGAATTGCTCCTCCCTTACCGCCGAACTGTTTGCGGGACAGTTCATAATACGGACTTGACTTCAAAGCGGGATAATTTACAGTAACTTCTCCGCTGCTCTCAAAAAATTCAGCCAGCTTTAAGGCGTTTGAGCAAAGCCGTTCCATTCTCAGCCCGAGAGTTTCCAGTCCGACCGAATTCAGATAAGCGTTCATAGGTGCCAGACAGCAGCCGACATTTCGCCATACTCCGTTTCTCAGCTTAGCAAGATAAGCAAATTTACCAAACTTTTTATATTCCTCAAACCCCTTGTAACGCTGTGGATCCCATTTGAAATTACCGCTGTCGATAATCACTCCGCTGATCGAATTTCCACCGCCGTTAATGTATTTTGACGAGGAATGCACCACAATATCCGCACCGTGATCGAACGGATTAATAAGATAAGGCGTAGCCGTAGTGCTGTCAACAATAAATGGTATGTCTCTGCTGTGAAGCAGTTCGGAAACGCTTTTCAGATCAACGATATCAAGACGCGGATTTCCTATTAGCTCGGTAAAAACAGCCTTGGTTTTTTCATTGATAAGAGGTTCTATCTCTTCGGCAGTAACATTATTTACATAGTGAGTTTTTATACCGAACGCTGTCAGATCGCCAAAAAGATCTATTGTTCCGCCGAACAGTCCTGAGCCTGCTATTATTTCGTCGCCTGCAGACAGAATATTCATAAGCGACATTGTAACCGCCGCCATTCCCGAAGAACAGGCTACAGCCCCGATCCCTTTTTCAAGGGAGGCTATTCTTTTCTCAAAGGAATCGACTGTGGGATTGCTTATTCTGGTGTATGCAAAGCCGGAAGCTTTATTGTTAAACACTTTTTCAAGCTTCTCTGCAGATTCATGGGCAAATGCGCTTGCCTGATAGATAGGCACAGAAGTTGCGCCCGTCGCTTTGTCGCCCTCAAATGAGCTGTGAAGCAAAGCGGTATTGAATTTCATTTTTATCACCTGTTTCAGTATGTACATAAATCTATGCGTTAGCTTTTTAATATTATACGCTATATTTCCTATTAAGTCAATAGGTTTAATATAAATTTAACATAATTTATTTGAGATTTGTCAAAAAGTCCATAAATCTGGGTAAATTTAATATTGAATTTCTATGTATAAGCTATTGCATATTATTTCTGAATGTGTTATAATTCTAGTAAAAAGATATGTTTTATATGAATTAAAGTGAAAGGAGTTGAAACGGCGCCTGAAATCAGGCACGAAAATACTATGAAGATTTCATCAAAGGTTGAGTGCGGGATAATCGCACTGGTTGATATAGCAATAAATTCAGAGAACGGAAAGGTCGTTTCTATCGCAGATATATCAAGTCGTCAGAATATTTCCGCAAAATATCTGGAGCAGATACTTATTGCTCTCAAACAGGCAAATTTAATACGCGGTCAGAAGGGCTCACGCGGAGGATATATGCTTGCCAGATCGGCAAATAAAATTACTTTCAACGAGGTTATAAATGCGTTGGACGTAACTATTTTATGCGATACTTATATTGATGATTTTCAGGAAAGCGCAGGCTACAAATCAATAATCAACGATTGTTTGTGGGATAAAATGACCGCTTATTTAAAGAACTTTACCTCGAAAATCACTCTTGCCGAGGTAGCGGAGCAATGCCGGTACGCTAATGATTCCGACAGCGCATATATGTATTATATCTGATAATTAAAAAGACCGACGCAGTTTGAAAAGTGCGGAGGTCTTTTTGTTGTAGATTTAACAGAGCAAATCATCAAAATTGCTCTGTGTTTTTTACTGCTTTGGATCAAATTATAAAATAATCGTCGATCTTAGCTTTTCCACAGGAGCTTATGTAGTTTTTTCAGTGAATAAGAGCTTGGTTTTTGCGATAGAAATATATTTACAACATTTTCTTGTTGATTTCTTAAAACAATGACTATATAATATGATTAAGTCTATCAAAATACTATGAATTATGAGGTGGAAATAATGGATTTAAAAAAACTCTCTGAAGAAATAATTTCCGGCAGACGACTAAAAAGAGGAGAAGACCTGACATTCTTTTTCGACTGCGATCTGGATGCGCTTTGTAAAGGAGCTGACAAAATAAGAGCCTCGCTTTGCGGAAACAAAGTGGATCTTTGTACAATTATAAACGGAAGAAGCGGTCGCTGCGGTGAAAACTGCAAGTTCTGCGCACAATCTGCTGCTCACTGTACAGGTATCAAGGAGTATGGTTTTCTTGACGAGGATACTATCGTGGCAGACTGTAAAAAAAATGCGTCTCAGGGCGTTCACAGATATTCGATCGTAACCGCAGGAAGAGCACTTGCTGGAAAAGATTTTGAAAAAGCTATTTCTACATACCGAAGAATGAATAATGAATGCGACATTGAGCTTTGTGCCTCTCATGGATTGCTGACAGAGGAGCAATTCAAAGAGCTTTGGGACAGCGGAGTGAGAATGTATCACGAAAATATAGAAACATCGAAAAGAAATTTTCCAAACATCTGTACGACTCATACATATGATGATAAAATCAGGACTATAAAAATTGCTCAGAAAATAGGATTTAAGGTGTGCTCCGGAGGAATAATCGGAATGGGAGAAACATGGGAGGACAGACTCGATATGGCTGTAAGTCTGTCAGAACTCAACATTGATTCCATACCTATTAATGCGCTTATGCCAATAAAAGGTACTCCCTTTGAGAGTCTTGAAAGAATTTCAGAGGATGATATTCTCCGAACTATCGCTATGTTCAGATATATAAATCCTACCGCCGATGTAAGGCTTGCCGCAGGCAGAAATATAATGACCGATACGGGCAGAGACGCTTTTCTTTCCGGTGCGAACGCTACGATCACCGGAGATATGCTTACCACCTCGGGAAGCAGTATATGCGGCGATATGAAGATGCTGTCGGATATGGGATTTGATATTTCAAGGAAATCAAAGGTCAACTGTTGATAATACTCAATGTAAACAAGGAGGAAACTATGGGCAATAAGAATTCATTTAAAGCTGCCAATTATGTGCTGCCTATTGCTGCGGCAGTAATTGTTGCCGCAGCTGTGTGTATAACTGCAATTACCAAGCATACCGAAACAGCCGATTTCGATAGTTCTGAATCAGCTTCGATACAATCGCAGCAGGTACAGTCTTCCGACGGAAAAATCCGCATCTCTGCTGACAGCTTGTCAGAAGAAATTTCATTTGTAGATTACGATTCGGCTGGAACGGCAATGCAGTTTATGCTGCTGAAGACCTCTGACGGCATAATCAGAAGCGCTCTTAATACCTGTCAGATATGCAACGGTTCGGCATACGCCTATTTTGTGCAGTCCGGCGATACGGTTATATGTCAAAACTGCGGAAACGTATTTTCTCTAGATCAGATAGGGGAGGAAAGCGGCGGCTGCAATCCTGTACCTCTGGAACATTCGGAGGACGGAGACGATGTTGTAATTGACACCGCTCTGCTGGACGAATACGCATCAGCATTTGTCAACTGGAAAAAAGGAATTTAAAATATGCCTAAAAAGATTTTTTATACCGGGGATATGACATGTCCCGCCTGCGAAAATAAGCTTGAAAAGGCATTGTCGCAGGTTTACGGCGTAAGCTATGTGAAAGCAAGCTATACCGATAATAAAATCACAGTTGATTTTGACGGAGCTTGTACGAAAGAAGATGTGATTGCTGCTATAGAAGAGGCGGGATATTCAATCGGCACAAGAAGCACCGGAAAAAGAATCACAGACGCCGTTTCAATGCTAATAATACTTCTTGGACTTTACGTTATTTTTAATGCTCTTGGATTGGATTCGATCTACAGATATTTTCCGGAGGCACAAAGAGGCATGAGCTATGCCGCGTTATTTATCGTAGGTCTGCTGACATCGGTTCATTGTATTGCTATGTGCGGTGGTATAAATCTGACCGCAAGCGTTGGAGAGCAAAACATAAAGCCGGCATTATCAGCGATTATGTACAACCTTGGAAGAGTCATAAGCTACACAGTTATCGGGGGAATTTTAGGTGCAATAGGCTCAGCAGCGGGATTTTCGGTCAAGGTAAGAGCGGTTATCGGCATTATTGCAGGTATTGCAATGCTGATAATGGGACTAAATATGCTTGGTTGTTTTGGATTTCTGAGAAAGCTTTCTGTCAAACCGCCCAAAGCGCTTATCAAAAAGCTTTACGGAGGGAAAAAACACAGCGCATTATATATAGGACTGCTAAACGGACTTATGCCGTGCGGTCCGCTTCAGTCTATGCAGATCTTTGCTGTCGCCTGCGGCAGTGCATTGGCCGGTGCGCTTTCAATGATGTTTTTCTCTCTGGGAACAATTCCGTTGATGCTTGTTTTCGGCGCTTTCGCAGGAGTTCTGAAAAAGAGGTTCAAGGAAAGAATGATGACGGCAAGTGCAGTTCTGATTTTTGTTTTCGGACTTGTTATGATTCAGAACAACTCTGCTCTTGTTGGATTTAGCTTACCAACGATAAAAAACGAAAATGACGGAATTGCCGTTTCGGAAGTCAGAGGTGATACTCAATATGTTACTACGACGCTTGAGCCGGGCCGTTACACACCAATAGAGGTTAAGATCGGAATTCCCGTTGAATGGACAATTCTTGCCGATGATGATAGTCTGAACGGCTGTAATAATTCTATAGTAATATCGGAATATGATATTACCGTGAAGCTTGAAAGCGGAAGTACGGTAATAAGATTTACTCCTGAAAAAGCAGGAACCTTCGGTTACACCTGTTGGATGGGTATGATTAAGAGCAGTATAGTGGTTAATGAATGACAAAAAGAGAATTAACCGTTTACTCTCTTTTTGAATTATACTCGTGAAAAGACTGATAATGCTATCAACTGCCGAACCATTTTGTGTTATTTTGCATAAAATGATCTATACATTATTAATTAATAGGAGCATAATATGCATAATAAATCATTTTACAATCACTTTCCGATTATTTCTGTATTGAGAAGAAATCCCGACGCCGTTGCCGAAATAAAGGGCAGTATTGATAAGCCTGGGATAATGGGAAATGCTAAGCTATATCAAACAGATATCGGTGTGATCATATATTCACAAGTAAAGGGTTTGCCTGAAACACGATCAGTTTGCGGAGGAAGGATATTTGCTTTTCATATTCATGACGGTTCTGAATGCAGCGGAAATATGGACGATCCTTTTTCCCATGCCATGTCCCATTATAATCCCGACGATTGCGATCATCCTTACCACTCAGGAGATCTTCCTCCTCTGTTTTCCAATAACGGTTATGCGCTTTCGATATTTTTGACCGATCGTTTCTCTGTAGATGAAGTGGTAGGCAGAACAATAATAATTCATGATCGTCCGGATGACTTTTTTACTCAGCCGTCCGGAAATTCAGGGACCAAAATTGCCTGCGGAGTTATACGCAGAAATAATCCTTGTTGTTCTTTATACAAATAAACTTTGTTAAGACAGTTTATTATAGTTTTTAAAAAGCCTGTTCACATATGCCGAACAGGCTCTTTTCAATCCGTGATTTTTATATACTGCATCAAACTGACAATTCCGATCAGACCAAACATCCCCAGTCCAAGACTAGGTAAAATAATTTTGGGGAGGTAATAAAAACGGTTTGGATTTATTCTTCTGAGCAGCATACCCACTATCATAAATACAAAAGGATTTAGCAAAACGAAGTAAGCCGGCACAGACAATGCGTCGGTTAGGATCGCCGATATGACACAAACTGTCACAACAAAAATAAATCCATATCCTATAAAAAACGGCGGTAGAACAATTTTATAATACATTTCTAATGTATCGTCTGCTAATTTGAAATTATCAGTTTCCATAATCTTTTTATAAACGATCGGCTGTTTGCAAAGAATGGTGTGTACAAAAAATCCTGCTATTACGCTCATGTAACCGAATACTGCGGTAAATGCGGCTAATGTGCTGTTTACAGATATCTGAAATACGGTCATAAATTCGGCGTAAGCGGTTGAGCGCAGTATT
>CAYNPW010000026.1:0-27740 GCA_964399215.1 uncultured Ruminococcus sp.
ATCTGACCTGCGTCCTTTGTAGCCTGTCTCTGTGCGTCTGTAAAGTATGCAGGAACTGTAATAACAGCCTCTGTCACCTTTTCTCCGAGATATGCCTCCGCATCCGCCTTAAGCTTCTGGAGGATCATAGCGGAGATTTCCTGAGGAGTATACTGCTTTCCTCCCATCTGAGCCTTGTAATCAGAGCCCATATGTCTTTTGATAGAGATAACTGTGTTATCAAAGTTTGTAACAGCCTGTCTCTTAGCAACCTGACCGACTAATCTGTCTCCGTTCTTGGAAACTCCTACTACCGACGGAGTAGTTCTTGCGCCCTCGCTGTTAGGGATAACTACAGCTTCGCCGCCCTCCATAACTGCAACGCACGAGTTAGTTGTACCAAGGTCTATACCAATAATTTTTGCCATAAGTCATTCTTCCTTTCAAATATCATATATATGTTCCGATGCTAAGCGCACCGTTGTATGCTGTTTTACGGATTAGCAACGACAACCATTGCGTATCTTATTACCTTATTTCCGATTTTGTAGCCCTTCTGAAAAACCTGAGCAACCACGTTTTCTCCAAGCTCGGGATCTTCGATCTGATTTACCGCATTTGCAATATTAGGGTCAAAGATCTCTCCTATAGGATCGATTATCTCCACACCAAGCTTTCCCAGCGCGTCACCGAATTGCTTGAATATCATTTCAACGCCCTGCTTGTAAGCCGTATCCTGAGTTTCCGTTTCCAAGGCTCTTTCAAAATTATCAAACACGGGAAGTATCTCATTGATCACGCTGCCCTTTGCGCTGTCGGTAATCTCCAATCTTTCCTTAGCAGAACGCTTTCTGAAATTATCGTATTCTGCCATAAGTCTAAGGTATTTATCCTTACTGTCGGCAAGCTCCTCTTTAAGCTTATCCGTTTCACTGACCTCTTGCTTTTCTTCTTCCGCAGTGTCCTCTTTTAAAGTTTCCGAATCTGCTTTCTCTGTATTTTCCGCAGTCTTTTTCTCAGAGGTTTCCTCGGTTTCCTTTTCCAAATCTATATTCTTATCCATTCCTTACGCCTGCCTTTCTGTTTATGTGTCATCCTCGTCGTTATTATCGGAAAGCATATCCGATATCCTGTTAGTGAAATATTCCAGATACGGAATAAATTTCGCATAATCAAGTCGCATCGGACCTATAAGTCCCAGCGCACCCGCCGTATGACCGTCCTTAGAAAACGGCGAGGTTATAATAGAGGAGTTGTGGATAACAAAGCCGTCCTTTTCAGGCGAAAACATTACGTTCAATCCCGAGAAAGTTCCGTCTATAAAGTTTCTCAGCTCCTTCTGATTATCTAAAAAAGAAATGATCTCATTCTGGTTGAAATCCTTGCAGGTCAGCAGATTAGACTGTCCCTTGACAATAATTCCGTCTCCCATTTCCTTAGTCATCTTTACAAGCTCTGAAACGAGCGGTGAAAGAGACATCATATAAGTTCCCATAGCCTCGGAAAGTTTTTCGATGTAGCTGTCCGACAGCTCGCTGAGCGGTATCCCGTTAAGATTTTCTCTTACAAAATTATCAAAGAATTCAAGCTGTTCGTGTGTCAGGTCAAATTCGAGCCTGCACACCTTATTTTTAATTGCGCCGTTAGAGGTTATCATAAGAATGACATACATTCTCTTACCCGTAGGAATAACCTCTACCTTGGAAATAAGCGAGAATTTGGGAGTGGAATTTGCAACTACAGTAGCGCACTTTGTAAGTTCTGCCAGAGCCAGCGACGCATGCTCGACCAGATCTTCCTCAGTTACAAAATCCTCCGGCAGCATAGAGTCAAGCCTTGTCTTTTCCTCGTCCGTCAGCGGATTTTGCTCCATTAGACTGTCAACATACAGTCTATAACCCTTATAGGTAGGAATTCTTCCGGCTGAAGTGTGAGGCTGTTCAAGATATCCCTGCTTTTCAAGCTCCGCCATTTCGTTTCTGATAGTTGCCGAGGACGCTTTGATATGCGCCATAATAGCCTTTGAACCAACGGGCTCACCTGTGATTATATATTCATCAACTACAGCCGTAAGGATCTTCAGTTTTCTGTCGTCCATTCTCTCACCTGCCTTTTCACTTGATTAGCACTCTTGCCTTTCAAGCGTTAGCACTCTTTATCCCTGAGTGCTAATTATAGTTTATACCTTTTTTTCGATTTTGTCAAGGGGTTCAAACTTATTTTTTCACCAAACTTTGAAAATATTACAATTTTCTATTGTACATTTTGCACAACGCAATGAAAAACAGGGCGGAAATTGACCTCCGCCCCGAATTTATACTTAATATGATTATTTAATAAGCGCAGCAATGGACTGCTCAATCTTTGCCATTTTTTCCTCCGCCTTTGCAAGCTTAGCTTTTTCAGCCTCGATAAGCTGCGCGGGAGCTTTTGCTAAAAAGCCCTGATTAGACAGCTTTTTACTGAGGAAGTCAATATCCTTCTGAACGTTTTTGCGATCCTTTGTAAGTCTCGCCATTTCCTTTTCCGTATCGATGATCTCGGAAAGCGGAATAAAAAATCTTGCGCTGTCGGTAACGACTGTCGCACAGTCCTTTTCTTCACACTTTTCCGTTATAATAACCTCGGACGCCGAAGCAAGACGCTCAAAGAACATTACTCCCTGTTTGAATACATCGGACTGTGTCGTTTCAATAAACAGCTTTGCCTTGACGGACGGAGGTACGTTCATTTCTCCGCGGCAGTTTCTTATTCCTTTAATACCTGCGATTATCTTCTCGAATACAGCCTCGTCCTCAGCATAATCAAGAGCCTCGTCGTATACCGGGAAATTCTGAACCATAATAGCAGTACCGTTGTTAACTAACGCCTGCCATATTTCCTCTGTAATAAACGGCATAAACGGGTGCAGAAGCTTCAGCATGCCCTTCATTACCCATACAAGAACAGCCTGAGCAGTCTCCATAGTCTCTCCGCCTGCGGAAATTCTCGGCTTTGTCAGCTCGATATACCAGTCGCAGTAAACATCCCAGATAAAGTCATAAAGCTTTGCAACAGCTACACCAAGTTCAAACTTGTCAAGATTATAGTTGACATCTTTAGCAAGTGTGTTGAATTTTGAAATTATCCACCTATCCTCAACATTAAGGTTATTAGGAAGTATGTCAGCCTTGAAATCGTCGGGGAGATTCATCATAATAAATCTTGCGGCGTTCCATATCTTATTAGCAAAGTTTCTTGAAGCTTTGACCTTGTCCTCTATAAATCTCATATCGTTTCCCGGCGCGTTTCCGGTAGCAAGCATAAATCTCAGAGCGTCTGCTCCGTACTGATCTATAACAACCAGAGGATCGATACCGTTGCCTAGAGATTTGGACATTTTTCTGCCCTGCGCGTCTCTCACGAGTCCGTGAATAAGAACTGTATCGAATGGCTTTTGATTCATATTCTCCATGCCCGCTACTATCATTCTCGAAACCCAGAAAGGTATTATGTCATATCCTGTTACCAGAGTATTTGTAGGATAGAAGTACTCCAGATCCTCTGTTTTGTCAGGCCAGCCAAGTGTCGAAAAAGGCCAGAGCGCCGACGAGAACCAAGTATCCAGCGTATCCGGATCCTGTCTCATCTTTTTGCCGCACGCAGGACAGCAAACCTCGTTATCCTTTGAAACGACTGTTTCGCCGCAGTCGTCGCAGTAGAACGCAGGTATCTGATGTCCCACCAAAGCTGTCGGGAAATGCACCAGTCGCGTATATCGTTCATCCAGTTAAGATAGTTCTTTTCAAATCTCTCGGGGACGTATTTGATGCTTCCGTCCTCTACCGCCTTAATTGCAGGCTTAGCCAGATCAGCCATTTTAACGAACCATTGTAATGAAACTCTGGGTTCAACAGTCGTACCGCAGCGGTAACAGGTACCTACATTATGAGCGTGTTCTTCTACTTCAACAAGGAAGCCTCCCTTTTCCAGATCCTCAACGATTTTCTTTCTTGCCTCATATCTGTCCATACCTGCGTATGCGGGGTAATCCTCGGTAATTTTAGCGTCCTCTGTAAGAACGTTTAGTACGGGCAAGTTGTGCCGCTGACCAACCTCAAAGTCGTTAGGATCGTGAGCAGGAGTGATCTTAACAACGCCCGTACCGAATTCCATATCAACATAGCTGTCCGCCACAACGGGAATTTCCCTGCCTACCAGCGGAAGAGTAAGAGTTTTGCCGATAATATCCTTATATCTTTCGTCCTTGGGATTTACCGCAACTGCAGTATCTCCCAAAAGCGTTTCAGGTCTTGTTGTTGCAAGCTCAACATATCCTGAGCCGTCTGTGAATGGATATCTCAGATGCCAGAAATGACCTGCCTGATCCTCATACTCAACCTCAGCATTGGAAATGGAAGTTCTGCAATGAGGACACCAGTTGATGATCCTCTCTCCTCTGTATATAAGACCCTTTTCATAATACTTGACAAAAACCTCTTTTACAGCCCTGGAACAGCCCTCGTCCATAGTGAATCGCTCTCTTGACCAGTTGCAGGAAGATCCCAGCTTTTTAAGCTGCTCGATAATCCTTCCGCCGTACTGCTTTTTCCAGTCCCAAGCTGTTTCAAGGAAACCGTCTCTGCCGATATCGTCCTTGGTAACGCCCTCTTTCCTCATTGCCTCAACGATCTTAGCCTCTGTTGCGATAGACGCATGATCCGTACCCGGAACCCATAAGGTACAGTATCCGCTCATTCTCTTCCAGCGTATAAGAATATCCTGCAAGGTGTTATCCAGCGCATGACCCATATGGAGCTGACCTGTGATATTCGGGGGTGGAATAACGATACAGTAAGGCTCTTTTTCGGGATCGGGATCAGCTTTAAAGAAATTTCCGTCGATCCAATACTTATAAATTTTATCTTCTACCTGATTAGGCTCGTAAAGCTTCGAAAGCTCTTTTCTCATAATATAACAAATCCTTTCATTTTAAAATTAGGGGAAATCAAAATTTCAGACTCGCACGCTCATTCCCTTTTGAAAGGATGGGTCATATATTTCACAAATCTTTTTCATAACATATTTCCTTTCAATGCAATACTTCTTATATTATGACACTTTTTTCTTGTTTTGTCAAGGACTGAATAAATTTTACGAGCGGATTTCTTTGTGCTGAAAAAATCCTATAAGAAATAATGCCGAAAGCCACGAAAGACAAGTCATAAAATTGTACAAGCAGAATACAATGGAGTATGAAATAAAACGCGAAAGGAATGAAAATTATGCTTGACATACTTAACAGGGAGCTTGAAAGCGGCGTTGAAAATCCGTTAGGACTTACTTCTGCCGAGGCTCAGAAAAGATATGAAACGGGCGGCGCAAATGTAATAGGAGGAAAAAGAAAAAACAGCGCTCTGAAAATCTTTGCCGGGCAGTTTCATGACATTATGGTGATGATACTTATGGCTGCGACGGTCATATCCGTGCTTTTGGGACAGTACACCGACGCAATACCGATCGTGCTTATCATAGTCATAAACGCGTTCTTAGGATTTATTCAGGAATACCGCTGTGAAAAAACTCTTGAAAAGCTTGAGGCTATGACTGCTCCAACTGCCAGAGTATACCGTGACGGACAGCTTGTGAAAATCCCGGCGGAGCAGATTGTTCCCGGAGATATTTTCGAGGTAGAAGCAGGCGACAGAATCGCGGCAGACGGCTACATAATTAAAAGCAAGTCTTTAGCCTGTGATGAGTCCGCATTAACCGGAGAGTCCGAGCCGGCAGAAAAAAAGCCAAGAGTAAACGAGGTAGAGTTTTCTTCCCTAAACAAAAGCTATATGGGTTATCTGGGTACAGTGGTCACTAAAGGTACGGCAACTATTGAAGCTGTGGCAACCGGTACCCGCAGTCAGATGGGACGCGTTTCCAAAATGCTTGAGGATATAGAGGAGGAACAGACCCCATTACAGAAAAAACTGGGCGAGCTGGGTAAAACCCTTGCAATTATCTGTATAGGAGTTTGCATACTTGTATTTGCCGCAGGAGTTATAAGAGGAGAACCTGTGCTGGATATGGTAATGACGGGAATTACTATAGCTATAGCCGCTATTCCCGAGGGACTTCCCGCAACTGTAACTATCGCACTTGCCTTGGCAGTAAGAAAGATGCTCAAGCGTCAGGCGCTTGTACATCGGCTTCATTCTGTTGAAACTCTTGGATGTGCTACGGTGATATGTACCGATAAAACGGGTACTATCACGCAAAATAAAATGACAGTCACCGAGATCATTACATCGGACGGCGGAGAATTTACTCTCGGAGAAGACGGCGCAGTGAAAGGTGAAAAGACTGATTCCGATACGTTAAAACAGCTTTTTATTTGCGGAGCTTTATGCAATAATGCTGTGCTTGCCGAAACCCAAAGAGTGAAGGGCAGACGAATGGGCATTCCAAAGCATGAGGCGCAGGGGGATCCTACCGAATGCGCTATTCTAACGGCTTGTGCAGCTCATGGATATGACCCTGAAAAGCTATCATATAAGCGTATTGACGAAATTCCCTTTGACAGTGAGACTCGTTCAATGACTGTTGTATGCTCCGATGAAAAGGGACAGACTTCATTCAGAAAAGGCGCCTCAGACGTTATTCTAAAGGAGTGCTCTCTGAAATACGGAAAAAACGGAACCGTACAGATGTCCGCCGCAGACAAGGTAGCATTTATGCAGCAAGGCGACATGCTTGCAGCAAGAGGACTTCGCGTCATTGCTCTGTCAATGTCTGCGGGCAACGATATGATCTTCCTTGGTTTTATGGCTATGCAGGATCCCCCGCGTGCCGAGGCGGCAAAGGCTGTCAGGGAATGTGAAAAAGCGGGTATACGCACTGTAATGATTACAGGAGACCATAAGCTTACCGCAATGGCAATAGCAAGACAGACGGGAATTATGCGAGGCGGCAGCCTTGCTCTTACAGGCTCGGAGCTTGATAAAATAAGTGACGAAAAGCTTTCGGATATTATTGAAAACTGCTCCGTTTTCGCAAGAGTCACTCCTGCTCACAAGCTGAGAATAGTCAAGGCATTCAAGACCAAGGGACATATCTGCGCTATGACGGGAGACGGCGTGAACGACGCTCCCGCAATTAAAGAAGCTGATATAGGCGTTTCAATGGGTATTCAGGGAACAGAGGTCACAAAACAGGCTGCGGATGTTATCCTTCTTGACGACAATTTTGCAACTCTGGTCAACGCCGTTGAGGACGGCAGAACTATCTATCAGAACATACGAAAGTTTGTCCGATACCTGATTTCCTGCAATATCGGCGAGGTACTGACTATGCTGGGCGGAATTATAATGGGGCTGCCTATGGTTCTTCTGCCGTCTCAGATACTGCTCGTAAACCTTGTTACCGACAGCCTGCCCGCCGTGGCTCTGGGGCTTGAGCCGCCTGAAAAATCCGTAATGAAAAAACCGCCCCGCAAAGAAGACGACAGCTTTTTCAGCGGCGGACTTCTGTGGAGAATCATACTGAGAGGTATACTTATCGGTATTTGTACTCTCGGTACATTCACAGTACTGCTCAACGGCACAGGCTCCTTGGAATGTGCAAGAACGGGAGCGCTTATTACGCTTGTATTAAGTCAGCTTATCCACGTTTTCGAGTGCAAGTCGGAGGAAAAAACACTGTTCTCAGTACCATATCTGTCAAATCCGTTTTTACTGTTCAGTGTAATAATTTCAGCAGCCGCTCTTTTTGCGGGAGTATGCGTACCGATATTACAAAAAGTATTTGCAACCGCTGTACCTGATTTGAAATATCTTATCATTTCAATAGCTTTTGCATTTTTAGTTCCTATCGCGTCAGGCGTGTCCAGTCTTTTGAAAAATAAATCTGAAAATACAATTTTTGTAGAAAGCAAAACGTAACAAAAAAGGGAAAGCCGCAGAAAACGGTTTTCCCTTTGATTATTGAGGCGTTTATGCTCTCTCTACCTTGAGGAGGTTTGTAGTTCCGCTCATACCCAAAGGTACTCCTGCGGTTATTACCACAAGATCGTCCTTTTTCAGATAACCCTTTTCTAGCGAAACATCTATAGCATGTCTGATAAGCTCGTCCGTATTAGTCTTTTCCTCAATAATTCCGGGCATAATTCCCCATGACATGTTCATCTGGCGGCAGGTAGTCTCGTCAGTAGTCAGTCCTATAATAGGGCATTTAGGACGGAATTTTGAAAGCGTTCTTGCTGTAGTGCCTCCTTTTGTCACCGTAAGGATAGCAGCTGCATTAAGATCGTGAGCAGTGGTAACGGTAGCGTGAGCGATAGCGTCGGTGATAGTAGGATTAGGAGTGTTGTCACGCTTTTTAAATCTTCCGATATAATCAATGTCATTTTCGGTAGTTTCGGCAATAAGGCTCATAGTCTTTACAGCCTCAACAGGAAACTTTCCTGCAGCGGTTTCGCCTGAAAGCATTATAGCTGATGTACCGTCGTAAATAGCATTGGCAACGTCTGTAATTTCCGCTCTGGTTGGACGCGGGTTTGAGATCATAGATTCCAGCATCTGCGTTGCTGTGATGACCTGCTTGCCTGCATTGTAAGCCTTATGAATTATCTCTTTCTGGATTGCGGGAATTTGTTCAAAAGGAATTTCAACGCCCATATCTCCTCTGGCAACCATTATTCCGTCCGCCGCTTCAAGAATTTCGTCTATATTTTCAACGCCCTCTGCATTTTCGATTTTAGCAATTATTCTGGGATTGAACCAGCCCAAAGACTGCGTAAATTTTCTCAGATAGGTGACATCGGCGCCCGTTCTTACAAAGGAGGCGGCTATGAAATCAAATCCCATTTTTGCTCCAAAAGCAAGGTCTGACATATCGGCGTCGGAAATATAGGGCATTGACAGCTTTACGCCCGGAACGTTTATACCCTTGTGATCCGATACAAGTCCGCCGTGAATCACCTCGCAGGTTATGTCGGTGGAATCTACCTTGACTGCCTTTAACTCGATAACTCCGTCGTTTATAAGAATTCTTGTGCCTACGGAAACGTCCTTCGGAAGATTTGCAAAGGTTATGGAACATATAGTTTGATCTCCCTCTACATCTCTTGTGGTCAGAATAAATTCATCTCCGTCCTCAATAGCTACAGGCTTATGATCTTTAAAATCTCTAAGTCTTATTTCGGGACCCTTTGTATCAAGCAGGGTTGCTATATTAAGCCCAAGCTCTTCCCTCATACGGCAGATAGTTTCAAAACGCTGTCTGTGTACCTCGTGGTCTGAATGAGAAAAATTGAATCTTGCCACGTCCATACCGTTTTTCATAAGTTCGCGAAGTATGTTTTCGTCATCCGTAGCAGGACCTATAGTGCAGACGATTTTAGTTTTACGCATATTAGTCACCTCTGAAAATTACTTTATTGAATAGAATGTCATATTCCAGAATAATTATACTATAACGCTAAATATTAGTCAAGTAAATTTTCAGTAAATGATTATACCCTATATATTCAAAAGTTTTTCTTAAGAATGATTTTATATTGCAGAAAAATTTATAAAAATGCTTGACAAATTATCTGATTTGTGGTATCATACTTAAGGCGGAACCATATGGACAATGGTTTTGGGTGATTGAGGATTCATTTATAGGCAAGAGGGTTGCTGCGTGGCGACCCTCTTGTCTTTTTATGTGGTTTTATGAGTTAATGGAAAGTAACTACTCTTTCGAGCAAGCAGCGTTGTGAAAATTACTTTCTCTTAACGGGTATCCAAATAGCGCTATGATAATCTTCATTTGACATCTTGCCTTCATCACTATACCATTCGATATTTGCACCCATAGCAATTTCAAATTCAGGATTTCCGGGCAGCCATTCTCTGAAGATCCTAGTGTTCATAGTCTGCAATGTAGCAGGCATAGGTCCTATACATGTAAACTTTACCCATTCCATATCGGGAAATTCATAAATTGTCATTCCCTCGGGAACTACTCCGCCGTTGTAACGTCCGCCGATAATATAACGGAAAGTACCGTCCGTAAGATCGTCAACGCATACGCCGAACTCGCCTATTTTGTTTTCAATGACAGCCCTTTCCATTTCAGTTTCCGGATTATTTCTTATTATTATCTTCATAAGCGTACCAATAAAAAGCTCGTCCCAGAACTTGGGTATCTCATCATAGCTGTTGTCAAAGCAGAAATTTTTTTCAAAACCAATAATTTTAAATCCGTCCATTTTTTCAACTGTAAAATCCATAGCATTTCCTCCTTGTATTGTAACTTTTATTTTCAGAGGGAGAAAAGTCTTTATCCTGCTATGATCGCGTCTCATAGCGGTAGGTGAAAGTCCGTGAAAACGAGTAAACGCTTTAGTAAAGCTTTCCGGGGTATCATAACCGTACTTATAGGCAGTGTCAATAATTTTCTCCTTACCGCAGATAATATCCAGCGCTGAAAGATACAGCCTGCGGAAACGAATATACTCCGACATTGTATATCCCGTCATAATTTTAAATCCCTTTTGCAGATAAAAGGAGGATACATTAACGCTTTTGGCTGCATCGTCTGCGGTTATATCCTCCATAAGATTACGTTCCATAAAATCAATAGCTCTCCTGAGACTTTCTGTCCAGTCCATTTATCTCACCTCTGTAAATATAGTAACATACAATAGAATTTTTTTCCTGTCTTTACTTGCTAAAATTTGTCCTACTTTACCGATTATATCACAAATCCGAATTTTTTTCAATAAATCGTATTTTTTTTACTTCCCTATTGACAAATGTATATACTAATGCTATAATGTGTATAATGTATATATACAATTTTAGAGGTGAACTATGGATATTATAATCAGTAATTCCGTAAACGAACCTATTTATCAGCAGATATCCTCTCAGATAAAAACGATGATAATGAACGGTTCTCTGAAAGAGGGGGACGCCCTTCCGTCAATGAGAAACCTTGCGTTACAGCTCCGCATCAGTGTTATTACCACCAAACGGGCATATGAGGATCTGGAGCGTGAGGGATTTATTCAGTCGTTTACCGGTAAAGGAAGCTTTGTCAAGGGTCAGAATGCTCAGTTGCTGAGAGAGGAAAATCTCTGCCAAATGGAGGAATATCTTTCTCTCGCCTGTGAAAAGGCTAAGCTGAGCGGAACTGCTCTTAATGAAATGAAAGAGGTTCTGGAAATTATCTACGGAGGTATGGATAATGACTAACTATGAAAATGCAATCGAAATTTCCGGTATAACAAAAAAATACGACGGTTTTACTCTGGACAATGTCAGCTTTAACGTTGCAAAAGGCAGCATCATGGGCTTTATCGGACAGAATGGAGCCGGCAAGACTACCACAATAAAATCAATTCTAAACATTATTTCCCCGGACGAGGGCAGTATAAGAATTTTCGGACTTGACAATGCGGAGTGTGAGCTTGAAATTAAGGAGCGTTTATCTGCTGTGTTTGACGAGCTTCCCGTTCATGATATGCTTACCGCCCGGCATATTGACAGAATATTCAGAGATATTTACGCCCAATGGGACAGTCAGAAGTTTTTCGCATATACCGACAGATTTTCTCTGCCGCAGAAAAAAAAGATAGGCGAATTTTCTAAAGGTATGAAAATGAAGCTGCAAATAGCAGCTGCGCTTTCCCACAATGCAGAGCTGCTCGTTATGGACGAGGCTACCACAGGTCTTGACCCTGTAGTGAGAAACGAGGTTCTTGATATTTTTCTTGAATATCTTCAGGACGAAAATCATAGCATTCTTATGTCCTCTCACATTACCACAGATTTAGAAAAAGTAGCCGACAGCGTTACCTTTATCGATAAGGGCAGGCTTCTGCTGACGGGCTATAAAGACGATATTCTTGACAGCCACAGAGTAATAAAATGCTCAAAGTCCGATTTCAGTGACATTGACAAGGAAGATATAGTCAGCGCAAGGCTTACCGATTTCGGAGCGGAGATTATGATTTCCGACAGACAATTATGTGAAAAAAAGTACTCGGGAGCAGTCATGGATCACACTACTCTTGAAGAAATTATGCTGTTTTATGTCCGCCGGGACGTTTATGACCGCAGCAAAAAGGAGTGGACGTGATGAACGGACTAATTTTCAGGGAACTTTACCTTGCAAAAAAGAATTACATAATCAGCGGGTTTTCCCTTATGCTTATCATAATTCTTGAGGTTATGGTAAGACTAAGCCTTAATTTCGGAAACCTTTCCAGACTAGAAAAAAGTAGCTTTAATAACACGGACAAAATAACCTTTTACGTTTTTATATTCGGGCTTTCAATCCTCACCTATCTTGTTTTCTTTGGAGACGGCGGAGTTATCCTTTCAGACGACAAGTGCCGTTGGAGCACCCTTTTCTGCACATTTCCAGTCAGCGAAGTCAGGCTTGCGTGGACGAAATACTCTATAAAGCTATGCGGACTTGCTCTCGGTTTCACAATAAGCATATTGAACGCCATTCTTGTCTGCGGACTAAGCGGAAGGACTCTTGACGGACTTACGGTGAAAATACTCTTAGGAATTCTTGCACTGGCATCGGTAATTACTTTTATATATACTCCTCTTATGCTGAAATTCAAATCAAAGGGAATAGTCGCCGGAATTTTTGTAGGTGCATTTGCCTTGCTTTATTTTTGGACAATATCAAGACTTATGGACTTTTTACAGGAACATCAAACTCCTGACAGTGATGACGATATTGCAGTAACGGCTATGCTTAAATGGCTAAAGGATATAGGAAATACAGTAAAGCCATATGTAATCCCTGTTTGTATCGTACTGATATTCGCTGCATTTTCGGCCGGCTTTTTTTCAAGTGTAAGACTTCTTAAGAGGAGGGAAAAATAATGAGCGGACTTATCTATAAGGAGCTTGTAATGAACAAAAGGACTCTCCTTATCATGACAGTGGTTTCTCTGATTGTGTCCTCTATACTTTTCAATACCTCTGATATCGACGAGGGTATGGAAACTATATATTCACTTTTGGGAATGCTTTCGTTCGTACTCATATTCCTTCTTGTAGGAATGATGCAGCCTATGATCTTCCAGGCTGATGAAAACAAACGCTGGGCGTATTTTATTTCAGCTTCCCCTAAAACTGCCAAAGGACAGGTAGAGGCAAAGTATATATTTACACTGATCATATCATTCGGAGCAATGATTTTCTGTATGATAATCAACGATCTGGCAGAGCTTATCAACGGTATGCCCGATATGCTCCTGCTGATATACAATCTGCTTATTATTCAGCTTTTTCTCAGAGCATTGGAGCTGCCCTTTATTTTCCGTTTCGGCAGCAAGGCGGGAGGCTCATACAAGGCAGCAGTATTTCTCATAGCTCTGCTTGCGGTCATAGCATATCTTCTTTTCGGAAATTTATCAATATTCAGCAGTAATATCGACGCATTCTATGAAAGAGTTCTTGCATTTATAGGCGGAGAGATTCCCGACAGTTTATATATTATCATGGCAGTCTCACCGTATATTGTAGGAATACTCTACTACGTTTCATACAGAATTTCAGTAAAATTCTATCTGAAGGGAGCGGAAAATTATGACTGACGAAAAAAGGATTGCGATAAAAAGAATTATTATTTTCACATTCCTTGCGTTTTTACCCTCATATATCATTCAGATTTTCCTTTTTCAAGACGGAAAAACAGAGCACAGGCTTATCGGCAATCTGGTTATGATGACGCCGGCTCTTGCCAACATTCTCACACGCTTAGTCACCAAAGACGATAAGGATACTCTGGTAAAAATTAATTTCAAGGGCAACGGTAAATATTACCTTATAGCGTTAATCTATCCTCTGATTATAAGCGCGCTGGACGCCGCTGCGGAAATTCTGTTTTTAGTTAAGGATTACAGCATTGAAAATACAGTTTTACATAACAGTCTGCCGCAGAGTATATATTTACTGCTTACTACGACGTCAATGGGCGCAGTCATATTCTTTATCGGTTGGGGAGAGGAATTCGGCTGGAGAGGTTATCTTACCCCTCAGCTTGAAAAGGTAATGAGCAAGCCTGCCGCTCTCACCGTCAGCGGAATAATCTGGGGATTGTGGCACGCTCCGGCAATAACTCAAGGACTGAATTTCGGCAAAGACTATCCTCTCGAACCATTTTCAGGCATTGCGGCAATGTGTTTAAGTTGTATACTTTACGGAACGTTACTGTCGTGGCTTACGGAAAAAACCGGATCTATTATTCCGGCTGCAATATGTCACTCCTGTGTTGACGCTGCCAGCAGTACATTTGAAACGCTGTTAGTAAGCCCTGATGCAGAGTATAAGTGCAATGATTTTTGGCTGGGCTTTATTTGCATGGTAATAGTCGCAGGAATTGTCTGCATAACAATAATTGCTTTAAGCGCAAGAAAAAATCATTGGCTGACTGCAAAATAGCGCATAAAAAATCCGGCTGCATTTTTTGCAGTCGGATAAACTCTCTTTTATTCCCATTTTCGGAAGAGAAAACATCTCACCTCAAAATTTCGGATTTATTAAGCAATTTAATGTAGTTTCTGAGTTTTTCATAAGCGTGCAGCTCAGACGAAATAATCATCGTACACTTCATATTCTCACATCTGTAATTTACTATATTCCCGCCCAAATCATCAAGTTTTTTTATTACTCTGTTATAATATTCCTTTGATTTTGCATGAAATATGAAAATCTGCGTTATCTGTTTTCTCAATTCTGAACACCCTATTCACATCTTACGAACTTCCGTCATTACTTCTTCACTCTGCGAACTTCCCCGCAAATTTTTGAACATTCCTAATACCAGCATAATGCTCATGCACGCAAGCTCGTACACCATGACCGTAAACAATGAACTGATACTAAAAAATCCAAATACAGCACATAGCAAAAGCTCAGCGGCCAATATTATTCTTGCTCTTTTTTTAAATACTCTGATCTCTGCGCCGTCCAACGGTTTGTTCTTATCTTCTATGGGAGACAAGATGAAAACCCCGACCGCAGAAACCACTGAAATTATGTACAGAACCATATCCGAAAAAAATACTTTCTGAAGTCCTATTGAAATCACACATAGCATTACCACAGAGAAAATATAACACCTCAGCGGCGTTTTTGCATGAAATCCGCCCGCATAGCTTCTGAGAGGGATATACGCAAGCATAAATACTGCGATCTCTGCCAACTTACCGAAGATAAGACCTATTATCAATGCGGTAAATATATTCAGAATAATTCTAAAACCCTGTAGTATACCGTATTGATAAAGATCCTCGTCCTCTTTGTCAATAACACTGCTCTCAATAAGCGATATTGTAAGCCTTTCAGATATTGACTGTAACATTTAGTTCTTACGGAACTTTTCTGCGCCCTTAGGAAGCTTTGGCTGATGCGCTACAAAAAAACATGTAGAATTAACATTTGTCTTAACAACCGATTCAGCCGCTTTTGCCACAGTGATTTTTGCTGCTTTGGTAATCTTGTTCATATTTACACCCTCCATTCGTATACCTTAAATCTTGCCTTTATTATATCAAATAGAATGTAAAATTTCAATATACTTTGCACGAAATGTAGGTTTTCTTGTCGTGAAATGTCAAAAAAAGACGCATGCGAAAAAATTCGCAGCGCCTTTTGATCAAATATACAGCATAATATATACTTCATAAATATTGTGTTTATGGTTTATATCCATTGAACCGTTATATTTTTCTACCGAGGTTTTCACATTCATTAATCCCAGTCCGTGCATTTCCTTGTCAGCTTTAGTTGAAAGATATTCATTTCCTTTATGTACTATCTTTCCGTCAAAATGATTTTTTATATCTATAAGAAGAACGCCTTTATTATATTTTATATTACACTCTATGTTTTTATCTGCTACTTCGTCTTTACCTACAGCTTCCATAGAGTTATCAAGGAGATTTCCTAAGATTATCGCCGCATCATAGGATTCAATGCTAAGATTCTTAGGAATATCAATATTGAAAGATATAGACAAACCTGCTTGATGTGCTTCTTGAACCTTGAAATTAATAATACTGTCAATAGCAGAATTTCCCGACACAATACTATTATTTTTATAAACGATCATAACGCTCTCTATGTGCTTTTTGGCGTCGCTTATATATCCATTATCCAATGATGTGTATATTGCCGCCATATGATTTTTTACATCGTGTCTTAATGATTTGGTGGCGTTCAGAGATGACTCCATTAATTTTAACTGTTTCAGATAATATGAGTTTTGCTGAATAATTAACTGCCGTTGCTTTTCCTGCTCAGAATAAACAGCTATTTTTTCAAATAAATAGAAAGCAAAGAAATTAATTGCTAAAATAAGCGTAATATTAACAAGTATTACCGTTTTAGATATATTTATATTAGTCAAAACCGTAAAAATAACAACAAGCGTAGAAAACGGAATAATAAGTATTGCAAACCAATACAGCCTTGAAAATTCTGTATATTGTTTATTTCTTTTTAATCGGTTTACCGCTATTGCTATTGTAAAACACAGCAAATTTATTGCGACCTGTCCAAAAGCAGATTTGTAATCATTTTTATTTTCCAAGGGAAAATGAATATATCCTGTGATAGTTACAACTATCAGTTCGCAGCACATACATACCACATATGTCATTGTTGTCGCAAGCAGTCTCTGTTTCATTTTTCCCTGAAAATTAAAGGTCAGCAAAAAGAATAGGATAATATTAGTAAAAAAGGTTATTATCGGAACATTAAACAGAAAATAGACAGCAGCAACAATTAGGTAATAAAACGAAAATGATACTGCCGTTATTCTTTTTTTGAAAATCGGTTCATCAAAAAAGGAACTGATAAACTTATAAACAGAATAAGTACCTAATACTTGAGTTATCAGATATGTTATTTCATAAAAAGTAATACTCATACATCAGAACCTCGCATTAATCTTTTGATTTGCTCTCTGATAGATTTTTGTTTTAGCCTGCTTATCATAAGCACATCTCCGTTAGTCATAATCAAAGAATCAAATTCAGCTTTTCTTATATTTTCAAAATTCACCAGATAAGACCTGTGAATAAGCAAAAACGATTCCCTGTTGATTTTATCCATGACGTTAGCCATAGTGTCATAATACTCGTCACTGCCCGTCACCGTAACAATCCTCATATTATGGTTCTGACATTCAAAATATATTATGTCGTTGAGCGGGACGCGATATATATTCTTCTGTTTTGTGTAAGTAAAAAACTGTCTGCCCTCAAGCTGACTTTTAGCGATAAGAACCTTGTCCACAACCTCAGTGACTTCAGCTTTTGACAATGGCTTAGGCAGGAATTTCAGCGGCTGAACATCTAGCAGTTCTCTGTCATAGCCCTCCTCTGCTGAAATATACGCTATCTTGGTTATGTAATCCCTGTAATTCTCCCGAATTTTATGACCCAGCTCAATGCCGTTCATTTTATCTAGCTTTATATCAAGATAGATAAGATCGCAGTTATTGTGTTTTAAATATGCATAGAGAGTTTCCGCATTATAAAATTCGACCGTGTTTATCTCCAGATTTTTCTCAGCAGAATAGGAAGCTAATATCTCCTTTATCTGGTTGACAACGATCGGTTCATCATCGCAAATTGCAACGCTTAGCACATTATCACCGCCTTTCACAGTCATTATACCAAAACAATGTTTTACAATCAATACATAAATTATTAATTTAATTGGAATGGACTTCCGAGCTTTTAGGTGCAGAAAGTATTTAAAATAAAAAAATTGTTAACAAGGCCAATATTTCATTGATTTAAATCAAAAAATATGTTATAATATTTTTTATGAGTATAAATCAAAGGTGGGATAAAAATGCCGATAAAGATACCAAACGATCTTCCTGCTTTTCAAACCTTAGAGCAGGAGCGAATATTTATTATACCTGATGACAGAGCGCAGCACCAGGATATCCGCGCGCTTAAAATCGCCATACTCAATTTAATGCCCGATAAGATAACTACCGAAACACAGCTTTTAAGACTGCTGAGCAATACACCTCTGCACGTTGATATAGACCTTATCCAGATGAGCAGTCATACCTCCAAAAACACCTCACAGGAGCATATGCTTGCCTTTTACAAGCCATTTTCCGAGGTAATAGACAACCGCTACGACGGACTTATTATAACAGGCGCGCCTGTTGAGCAGATAGATTATGAGGAGGTAGACTACTGGAAAGAATTCTGTCAGGTCCTTGAATGGAGCAAGACTAATGTTTACTCTACCATTCACATCTGCTGGGGAGCTCAGGCGGCGCTTTACTATCATTACGGCATACCGAAATATCTTCTCGACAAGAAAATGTTCGGTAACTTCAAGCACCATATAAATGTTCCTGAGAGCCTTATTTTAAAGGGCTTCGGAGATGTTTTCCACTGTCCGCACTCCCGTCATACCGAGATAAGACGAGAGGACATTGAAAAGGTTTCTGCACTTACAGTTGTGGCTGAATCCAACGAAGCGGGCGTACAGCTTGTATGCGATAAAGCTGAGCGCCAGTTTTTTCAGTTCGGACACTGGGAGTATGACCGAGAAACGCTCGCAAAGGAATATTTCCGTGACAAGGAAAAGGGTCTTGATATTGATCTTCCCTACAGCTATTTCCCGGGAAACGATCCGCGCAATACGCCTATTTTCAACTGGAGCTGTTCGGCAAATCTGCTTTATTCAAACTGGCTCAACTACTGTGTGTACCAAAGAACGCCTTATGATTTGAATGACATTGAACCTCTTTGCGAAGACATATAATATAAAAACAGCAGAGCACTCTATGTACTCTGCTGTTTTTTATCCTCTTGCCGAGCTTACAGCTCTTGTGATCTCAGGCTCTGCCTCGCCTTTAACACACTCAGCGGTGATCTTAATACCCACTATCTCGCTGTCCGAAGGAGCCTCGAACATAAGCTTTGTCAGTATCTTCTCAACTATCGCTCTCAGACCTCTTGCGCCTGTTTTCTGCTCGATAGTTACCCTAGCTATTTCACGCATAGCGTCCTCGGTTACTTCAAAATCGATATTGTCAAGCTTAAACAGCTTAGTGTACTGCTTGATAAGAGAATTCTTAGGCTCTGTCAGTATTCTGCAAAGCGCATCCTCGTCAAGCTCGTCAAGTACTGTGATTACAGGAAGTCTGCCAACAAGCTCAGGCACTATCCCGAACTTGACCAAATCATGAGGTAGAACCTTTTTCATTATATCATGCTCGTCGTTCTTACTTTTGACAGTACCGCCAAAGCCCATTGAGGAGGATTCTGTCCTTTTTTTGATAACCGATTCAAGTCCTTCAAATGCACCACCGCAGATGAACAGAATGTTCTTCGTATCTATCTGTATGAATTCCTGATGAGGGTGCTTCCTTCCACCCTGAGGAGGAACATTGGAAACAGTACCCTCAACGATTTTCAGCAGAGCCTGCTGTACGCCCTCTCCGCTTACGTCGCGGGTAATGGACGTGTTTTCCGACTTTCTTGATATCTTATCTATCTCGTCGATATAAATGATACCGTGCTGTGCCGCCTCAACATTATAATCCGCCGCCTGAATAAGGCGTGTCAAAACGTTTTCAACATCGTCGCCCACATAACCGGCCTCTGTAAGTGTGGTTGCGTCGGCAATAGCAAACGGAACATTCAGCAGCCTTGCCAGTGTCTGAGCCAGCAAAGTTTTTCCGGTTCCCGTAGGGCCGAGTAAGAGCACGTTGGACTTCTGAATCTCAACGTCATCCTCTCCTCCGTTAAGCGACATTATTCTCTTGTAATGATTGTAAACTGCAACTGAAAGCGCAATTTTTGCGTCCTCCTGTCCGATCACATAGTCGTCAAGCACAGCCTTTATCTCAGCAGGCTTTTTCAGAGTTATCTCGCTTCCGCCATTACCAAAGCTTTTCTTTGATGAACCGACCTTAGGTCTTGCGGTAACGCTGCCCTGATCTGCCAGAATATCGTAACAGAAAAGCACACATTCGTCACAAATATGATTGCTGCCTGCGGAGAACATATTTTTAACTTTACTTTCAGGCTTTCCGCAGAAACAGCACCTCTTGGTTGTTTCGTTAGCCATTATTTCACCAAACCTATCTGTTTGTAATTACCTTGTCAATAAGCCCGTATTCCTTAGCCTGTTCGGCAGTCATATAGTTGTCGCGCTCAGTATCGATCCCTATTTGCTCGATCGACTTACCTGTATTCTGTGCAAGCAGTCTGTTAAGCTTTTCTCTTGTCGCAACCATATGATCGGAGTGAATTTTAATATCGGTGCACTGACCCGAGATACCGCCTCCCGCGATAAGAGGCTGATGTATCAATATCTCGCTGTTAGGGAGAGCAAATCTCTTTCCCTTAGTTCCGCTGGACAGCAAAAAAGAACCCATTGATGCCGCCATACCGATACAAATCGTGGAAACGTCGCACTTTATATACTGCATAGTGTCGTAAATAGCCATACCCGAGGTGATTACTCCGCCGGGACTGTTGATGTAAAGATCGATGTCCTTTTCGGGATCCTGACTTTCAAGGTACAGCAGTTGAGCGATGACCACACTTGCAACAGCGTCGTCTATCTGATCGCAGAGCATAATGATTCTGTCGTTGAGCAGTCTCGAATAAATATCGTAGCTGCGCTCTCCTCTGCTTGTCTGTTCTACAACGTAAGGGATTAATGCCATAAAAATTGCCTCCTTAATATATTTCGCCCGCAGAATATGCAGGCGAAAATTCTATACATTACTTAATAACCGCTGCCTCTTTGATAAGGTCAACAGCCTTGCCTACGCAGATATCTTTCTTGACATCCTCTTCACGGATATATGCCTTGATCTGCTCAACCTCCATTTTGTATGTCTCAGCAAGCTTGTCGAATTCTGCCGCAGTTTCTTCATCGGTAGCCTCAATACCCTCAAGTTTAACGATCTTTTCAAGGGCAAGTCTGAGCTTGACCTGCTTTTCAGCCTGCTCAGCATAAGCCTTCTTAACAGTGTCGATAGTCTGACCTGTGTACTGCATATAAAGATCAAGTGAAATACCCTGAGGAGCAAGTCTCTGCTCAAGCTCAGATACCATTTCGTTTACTCTGTTATCAAACATTACCTGAGGGATCTCCGCAGTCATATTCTCAATAACCTTGTCGATAATATCAGCCTCTACTTTAGCGTCAGCAGACTTCTCGGCAGACTCTTCAAGCTTAGCTTTAACATCAGCCTTGTACTCGTCAACCGTATCAAAATCTGTCGAATCCTTAACCATATCGTCGTCAAGCTCAGGAAGCTCCTTTTTGGAAATGCTCTTAAGCTTTATCTTGAATACAGCGGGAGCTCCTGCAAGCTCCTTGACCTGATATTCCTCAGGGAAAGTGACATTGATGTCAAAATCCTCACCCGCGCTGTGACCTGCGATCTGCTCCTCAAATCCGGGAATAAACTGACCGCTGCCAAGTGAAAGAGTGAAGTCCTCAGCCTTGCCGCCGTCAAAAGCAACATCGTCCTTAAATCCTTCAAAGTCGATAACAACATCATCGCCCATTTCAGCGGCTCTGTCATCAACGGTAATAATTCTTACATTCTTTTCTCTAAGCTGGTCAATCTGCTTCTGAATATCCTCATCAGTTACAGCATTGACAACTTTCTCAACCTCTATACCCTTATAATCCTTTACCTCTACCTCAGGCTTGGTTGTGCAAACAGCCTTCAGCTTTACTCCCTCTTCCTTGCTGATTGCTGTGACCTCAACATCGGGCTGGCAAACAAGTTCAAGACCTGATTCGCCGATCGCGCCGTTTACTTCAGGAGCATAGAGAATGTTCACTGCATCCTCAAAAAACACATTCTCGCCGTATGTCTTTTCGATAAGCTTACGGGGAGCCTTACCTTTACGGAAGCCCGGAATAGAAATATTCTTCTTAGCTTTGTTGTAAGCCTGCTGAAGAGCATTCTCAAAATCTTCCGCTGAAATCTCGATTTCCAGCTCGTACTTATTAGTTGCAACGTTATTTGTAGCCTTTAAACTCATTTTTAAATTCCTCCATTAAAAAATGTATCTTAAGTATTATATCATACTTTTAAGCCTATTTCCAGCATTTTTTTAAGAATTGTCACTTTGCACAATTTTTGTTATTTCCATTGGTTCAAATTGCAAAAAATCGCTTGAAATCAAATGGTAATTTATTCCTTCTGATAATCCGTTCACAGCATACTTTTTGGCATTCCCGTGAAGATGACCGTAAAACACTTCTTTAATATCATATCGGTAAAGCACCTCAAGTATGTCAAGATTTCTGTCTCCGCCATAAACGGGAGGATAGTGCAGAAAAACAACAGGCTTTAAATTCTCTTTCAATGCCGACCGAATAGAAATTTCAAGTCTGCCTGCCTCCCGTGCAAGTACCTTTGCGTCAGCAGGCTCAGAATTGTCGTTTATCCAGCCTCTCGTACCGCAAATACCGATATTACCGAAAGCGTAATGATTATTATGCAGTATCTTTATTGTATCGAATCCGTTTTCCGAAAGAAAATTATCCATTTTATTTTTGGTTGTCCACCAATAATCATGATTGCCCTTAGAGATGATCTTACTTCCGTTGAGTCTGTTTACAAATGCAAAATCCGCCTTTGCCTGCTCAAAATTCATTCCCCACGACAGATCTCCCGGCAGGATCACCAAGTCCTCCGGGGAAACCTTTCTCTGCCAGTTTTCCTCTATCCTTGAAACATGATTTTCCCAGCCGCCGAAAATATCCATTGGCTTATTAACACCGAATGACAAATGCAGATCGGCAATCACAAACAGCTTCAAGAATTTTCCTCCTTTCAAGGAATAAATTTCCATAAATAAATCTTACTGACCTGTCAACAATACTAAAGCAACAACTGTTGCGAAAGGAGTGATTATCCATGGAAAAGGATAGAATTTACGGTATTAACTGTGACGTAACAAACTGCGTCTACAACAAGAATGCCTGTGAATGCACAGCCGGTAAAATTGACGTGTGCTGCACATGTTCAAAGCCAAACTGCTGTGACGAGACAGAGTGTAAAACCTTTAAGGCAAGAGGATAATTACCTCATCCAAAACGCCCCATAAATCAAAATATCATCTCGGCGTTTACTTTATATCAGTTTTATCGCAGCTGATATAACCGTCCGAAATTGCTCGGACGGTACATATCTGTAATAATTATTTATTTTACATTAAGAGAATCAAAAACGAAATCTTTCATTTCCGTCTTATCGATAACTTTTGAAAATCTTATCTCCTTATCCTTAAGAGCCGCAAGTGATGCGGGCACAGGAATGTTGGAAACCTTAGAAAGCTCCTCGACCAATCCGAACTCGTCGCAGTCGGCAGTATTTCCGAGAGCCGAAAGAACGGAACCTGAGAACTTATAAGGGCTTGCCGTGGAGGCGATTACCGTTTTTGTCTTGTCTCCCGTCGCTTTCACATAGTCCTCATAAACCTTGACAGCAACAGCCGTATGTGTGTCGCAGGTATAAGAATACTTGCCATAATACTCCTTGATAGTATCCTTTGTCTGAGCATCGTCGCAGCAGCCTGCATAGAACTCGTCTTTGAGCATTGCCTTTACTTCGTCGGATACCTCGTACTTTCCGCTTGAAGCAAGAGCGCCGAACCACTCCCTTATCTGAGCGTCGTTTCCTCCGCTGAGATGATAAAGCAGTCTTTCAAGGTTCGATGAGATAAGAATGTCCATGGACGGTGAAATAGTTGCATGGAACGGACGGTTTCTGTCATAAATGCCCGTTGTAAGAAAGTCCGTCAGTACATTATTGGCATTGGACGCGCATATAAGCTTGTTAACAGGCACTCCCATATGCTTTGCATAATATCCTGCAAGGATATTTCCAAAATTGCCCGTAGGAACGACAATGTTTATCTTCTCGCCCGCCTCGATCTCGCCGTCCTTTACAAGCTGAGCGTAGCTTGATACATAGTAAATTATCTGAGGCGCAAGTCTGCCCCAGTTAATGGAATTTGCAGATGAGAACATCATACCGTTTTCGGAAAGCTTCTCCCCTATTTCCTTATTGGTAAAAATAGCCTTGACACCATTCTGGGCGTCATCGAAATTTCCCTTGATAGCACATACTCCTACGTTTTCACCCTCCTGAGTTGTCATCTGCTTTTTCTGCATAGCCGATACTCCGTTGTCGGGATAAAAAACAAGTATCTCGGTACCGGGAACGTCCTTAAAGCCCTCAAGAGCCGCCTTACCGGTATCTCCCGAAGTAGCAACGAGTATAACTATCTTTTTATTAAGATCGATCTTCTTAGCTGCCGTGGTCAGAAGGTAAGGCAGTATCTGCAAAGCCATATCCTTGAAAGCGCAAGTAGGTCCATGCCAAAGCTCCAGCATATATGTGCCGTCAAATAAATGGGCAAGCTCTGCAATATTATCCGTATCAAAATTTTTAGTGTTATAAGCTCCCTCTACGCAGTAGCGTATCTCTGCCTCTGTGTAATCAGTGAGATACTTTGAAAAAACAAACAGCGCTCTCTCAGCATAGCTTTTTTCACCTAATGCCTTGATGTCCTCAAGAGATATAGCAGGAATTTCCGATGGAACAAAAAGTCCGCCGTCCTCAGAAATGCCCTGTGCAATAGCCTGTGCCGATGTAACATTTACATCGCTGTTTCTTGTGCTTTTGTAAAACATATACAACAACCCTTCTATAAACTTTCGGTCTCCCGAAATTTTTTATGTATATTAATGCGTACTTGCGTCAAAGGCTGCCACATAATACCTTAAACGCACAATTTTTTTATTCTGAACCTGAACTGCCGCCACATCAAAGCGGCACTCGCAAGGTTCTCCCAGCTTGGAAATATATATATCTGCGGTCTTAACAATGTGCCGTCTTTTATACTCTGTAACAGCCTGCTCGCATTCCTCCAGAGCTCCGACCTTTCGCGTCTTGACCTCTACAAACGCTGTAACTCCGTTCTTTCTTGCAATTATATCTATCTCGCCGCCTCGGACGGTAAAATTCCTTTTAACTATTTCATAACCATTCCGTATAAGGAAATCGCAGACTGCATTCTCACCCATATCGCCGATACTACGGCTGCTCTGATTTTTTTGCATAATATTTTTTCAGAAAGCTCGGTCTGTGTATAGGACTTTCGCCGTACTTATCCAGCATTTCATAATGCAGCTTCGTACCGTATCCCTTGTGCTTTTCAAACTTATATTCGGGATATTTCTCAGCCATTTCCGCCATATATCTGTCTCTTGCGACCTTTGCAAGTATGGACGCAGCCGCGACCGCCTGGGAAGTACCGTCGCCCTTGACCACCGCAATCGTTTTATAAGACAGATCCGGCGTGGAATTTCCGTCGATAACGCATATATCGGGCTTGGTATCGAGATCCTCCACAGCCCGCTTCATTGCAAGCATAGCCGCCTGAAGAATGTTTACCTCCTCGATCTCCTCAACGCTTGCAGTCTGTATTGAAAAATCCACAGCCTTTTCAATAATTTCATCAAAAAGCTTTTCACGCCTTTTCTCGGTAAGCTTTTTGCTGTCGTTTATACCCTCTATGACTGTGTCCTTGTCAAAAATAACCGCAGCTGCAAAAACGTCCCCCGCAAGAGGGCCTCTGCCTGCCTCGTCACAGCCGCACACAACGGGATATTCCTTTCTCAGCTCACAGTCGTACTCATATAACGTCATAATTTCAACCTCTTGGTTTTTCAAGGGACATTCTTCCTATTTTGCCGCCCCTGAATTCGTCAAGAACGGTGTTCGCCGCCCTTTCGGTGTTTATTTCTCCGCCTGACACAAGAAATCCCCGCTTTTTTCCGATACGCTCAAGTATTTCAAATCCTACAACACAGCCGATAGTATTTTCGTCCGCTGTAGGAATATCATCAGTGACGATACCGTATCTTTCTGTAAGCAGCTCATGATAATTCTCATTGAGAAATTCCAGCAGACGGCAGGCAAGGTACTCGGTATCAAGTATTACGTCCTTGACCGCCCCCGTAAAAGCAAGCCTTTCGCCCACAAGCTGATCGTCAAATTTAGGCCACAGGACTCCGGGCATATCAAGAAGTTCAAAGCCCTCCTCCAAAGATACCCATTGCTTGCCCCTTGTAACTCCCGGTCTGTCCTCTACCTTAGCCATTTTTGCTCCTGCAAGACGATTTATAAAAGAGGATTTTCCTACATTTGGGATACCCACTATCATAATTCTTATAGGTCTGCCCGTCATACCTCTTGTATTCCACTTTTCAATATCCTCAGCGAGAAGTTCTTTAAGCATCGGATAAAATTTATTGACGTTACGTCCGCTGCGGCAGTCGGTAGCAAGCGCCGCGACTCCCCTCTTATTGTAGTAGTCGATCCACATTGAAGTAACATCGGGGTCTGCGGAGTCCGCCTTGTTAAGAAGTACCAGCCTTGGCTTTGACCCGCATATCTTCTTTATTTCGGGGTTACGGCTTGAATAAGGAATACGCGCGTCGGTTATCTCCACCACAGCGTCAACCAGTTTGAGATTGGACGCCATTATCCTGCGTGTTTTTGCCATGTGTCCCGGAAACCATTGTACCTTTGCAGCCTCGCTCATTCAAACCGCCTCCTTTCACTTAACCTTACCTAAGCCTGCCTTTTCGGAATAAACACGGAAAACCACCCGTCCTACAATTTCATCCTCGGGAACACAGCCTATCACTCTGCTGTCTGCCGAATTATTTCGGTTGTCCCCCAGTACGAAAACATATCCGAAAGGCACTTTATATTCATAAGTATCATTTTCACTGTTATAGTAAGCCTCGGAAAAATTTCCCGTGCCTATCATTTCCTCTTTTATGTACGGTTCGTCGATAACTTCGCCGTCCACCGTAACAGTACCTGCGTTATAGTCAATGACCACAGTCTGATTGGAAGTCGCAATGACCCGCTTGATTATAGTCTCGTTCATAGTCTGAGAATTTATGACAACAATATCTCCCTGATCGGGATAATACCAAAGATGCGAGATTATCAGCCAGTCGTCCTCGAAAAGCGTGTTTTCCATAGAATGTCCAACAACATTAGCAATACGGAAAACAAACGTAAAACAAACTATCACCAGAAAAACGGAGAACACCAGCGTCTCAGCCCAGTCAAGAACCGTATCGACAGCCGCATTCTTTTTTACAAAACTGCTCATAGCTTAATCGATACTGCCGAATGTGTTAAAAGGGAAAAGTCTGAACACAGCCTTGCCCAGAACCGTATCCTCCTCGACAAAGCCTATATATCTGCTGTCTTTAGAGCCGTTTCTGTTGTCGCCCATAACAAATATACAATCCTCAGGAACATCATACTCATACACTCCCTCAGATGTTTCATACGACGGATCGAACATACCCGTATCAAACATAACCTCTTTTATATGCTCATTAGAAATCTTTTCACCGTTGACCGTAACCGTATTGCTGTTGTAATCTACCGTAACATGATCGCCCTCAGTACCAATAACACGCTTGATTATCGTCTTATTCAAATATGTGCTGTTGATGACTACAATGTCGTCCTTTTCGGGAGTATAGTTCAGATGCGTCATTATCAGCCTATCCTTATCCTGCAAGGTATCGGTCATTGATTCGCCGTCGACCCGTACTATCCTAAAAAAGAAAGTAAATATAAGTATCACAATGAACATTGCGAAAACAAAGGATTCGCACCATTCAAGTATCTCATTTTTTATGTCCACGGGAGGCTTCTCCTTT
>CAYNPW010000027.1:0-27705 GCA_964399215.1 uncultured Ruminococcus sp.
TCCCATTTATCTCGTTTTTTATATTATATCATATTTATGTGAAAAAGCCCAGCTTTTGAGCTGGACTTTTTCGACAGGCTGAAGCCTGCCTGTAAAGGGCAGGCTTTTTTATCTTTGCACAGGTTCGTTTTGTATATCAAAAAATGCCGCTCTGTTGTGAGCGGCATTTTTGATAAGTAATTATTTTCCGTTGCGAATAATGATCATAAGCATGGCAAACCAATGGAATATACTACCGGCTATAGTGAACAGATGCCAAACGGAGTGAAAGTATTTTTTATCTTTTTTTATGTAGAATACAATTCCGATAGTGTAAAAAAGTCCGCCGATGAGCAGAAACCAGAGAGACAATACGTTGACCTTTTCCAGCATTGGTTTAATTGCTATGAGAACAACCCAGCCCATTGCTACATAGCATACTACCGAAGGCTTGCGGTATTTTTCCAAATCTATGGAATTAAGCACAATACCCAGTATTGCGGCTGCCCAGACAATTCCGAACAGAACCCAACCAATAACTCCTCGTAATGGTACAAGAGTAATTGGCGTGTAAGTTCCCGCTATCAGAAAGAAAATGGTATTATGATCCATAATGCGGAAGAAAGCTTTTGCCCGTCTGTTGGTAATTGCGTGGTAGAGAGTAGACATTGTGTAGAGTATTATCAGCGACGCTCCGTAAATTGCCGATCCGGCAACGCCCCATGCATTGGAGTAAATCGCCGCGAACACAATAAGAATTACTGTGCCCGCTATGGACAGCATACCGCCGGCGCCGTGGGAGACTGAATTGAAGATCTCCTCACCCAAGGAGTAGCGTTTAGGTTCGTCGTCCTGCACAATCTCAGTAACTGTTGTACCGTCCGGCAGGACTATTCCGTTTGGCGTTTCATTTTTGTTTTCGCTCATTTTATCATAACCTTTCAACTGGACGTAAGATTTTACAGAATTTTTATGTCCTGCACTATAATAAATATATCATTTTTAAGGACGCTTGTCAAGTGATTTTTTGACAGGTGTCAAATTTTTACCGCGAAAATTAGGGGTGAATTTTAAATTTGTATAAAATGCTGTGATTAATTAGATCTTTCTCTTGATTTTTTGCCATAAACGTAGAAAATCAAAAAATACACTACTTTGTGTAAAATATACTTGACATAAATAAAATTATATGATACAATAAGTATAGCAGAGAAAGGACGGTGATAATGTGGGAAAGAACCTGAAACTTAAAGCTGCAAGGGCTTTGAAAGACATGTCTCAGAAGGAACTGGCTGAAAGAATAGGTGTTTCAAGGCAGACGATGAACGCCATTGAAAGCGGAGATTACAATCCGACGATCAAGCTATGTATTGCCATATGCAAGGAACTGGATACTACGCTTGACGAGCTTTTCTGGGAAGAATAATCTGAACTTAATTTAACGAAACGGAGGAATCGGTATGAAATTTGTAACAGGAAAAAAAGGTTTTGATGAAAGACAGATCGCGGCAAGAAGCAGGGGGTTTATGCTTGCATATATAACTTCTTTGGCTGTGCTTGCGGTATTAACATGTTTGGATGAATTAACGGAGTATATTACACCGTACAGCACTTTTGTAATTACTGCATGGGCGTCCATAACAGTGTTTTCGGTTTATGCTATAACTCACAGTGCATATGACAGAATTAATGATACTGCAACGGGAAAGCGTGTGTTTGGTGTGTTCGGCGTATGCGGAGCGTTTGTGCTAATTGTTTCACTGCTGCGAAAAGATAAGATAGACGAGAATCTTCTTGCGAACATTATTATAGGTGTATTTATGCTGGTAAACTGTGCGGTGTATTTTATTTATCATGCAATTCACAAAAATGATGATGACGAAGAGGATTAAATACGTCATAAAAACTTCTTTGAGGATATAATTGGGAAAATCTTATAGATTTTAATACTATGTAAATGTACGTTTCGCCTGAATATTCCTTAAATTGTCACACTTTCTACACAAATATAGGGTAATATAATAATGAAATAATATATGGAGGAGGTCATTTTATGGCAAAAATACTGGCAGTTGACGATGAGGCGAAGATACGAACTATTATAAAAGAATACGCGGAATTTGAGGGCTATGAGGTCGCTGAGGCTGAGGACGGCATGGCGGCTGTAGAAATGGTGAAAAAAGAGGACTTTGACATCATAATCATGGACGTTATGATGCCTAAGCTGGACGGATATTCCGCATGCAAGGAAATTCAGAAAATAAAGAAAACCCCCGTTATTATGCTTTCTGCAAGAGGAGAGGAGTACGACAAGCTTTTCGGCTTCGAGATAGGCGTTGACGACTATGTGGTAAAGCCGTTTTCTCCCAAGGAGCTTATGGCGAGAATTCGAGCTGTGCTCAACCGTGCCAATTCTGCTAAGAATACCGAGGACGTCATCAGGTATGAGGGTCTTGAGATAAACTTTACTGCACGTGAGGTCAAGATCAATGGAGAAAAGGTTTCTATGACCCCGAAAGAGTATGATTTGCTGTTCTATCTTGTACGTAATATGAATATTGCCCTGTCAAGAGAAAAGCTTCTTGAGGAGGTATGGGGCTTTGATTTCTACGGCGATGACAGAACCGTTGATACCCATATCAAAATGCTGAGGAACAGTCTGGGCGAATATAGAAATCTTATCGTTACGCTGAGAGGAATGGGATATAAATTTGAGAAGATCCAGTAAGCAGAGACGAAAAAGGCAGAGAGTGTTCGGTGAAAAAGGCTCTATCAGGTCTTATGTGTGGATGTATTTTATGATCTTTGCGATTTTTATCCTGGTGCTGATATGGCTGTTTCAGTACATTTTTTTGGACAATTATTACCGAAATGCCAAGGTAAGGGATATTACCAATTCGGCTAACCGTATAATAGAGGCGTATGATACGGCGCTTCAGGATAAAACAAACCGCACGATCGCATTTGACAATAATTTCTGCATTGTTATTACTGATGAAATGGGCAATGTAGAAATATGCGAAAACAATATGGGGGCATATTCCTCTCTATATTCGGATATTCTGAATAACAACGGTATGATGCTGTTCAGACTGCGTACTGAGCTTATAAAATCAGATGAAAGTTATTCGACGCAGGTGATGAAAAACCCTGATTTTGAAAGCAGAGAAATCCTTTACTGTACAAAGATTTATGCGGACGATTCAGCAGATCAAGCCTATCTTTTCATTGAAAGCTCTATTGAACCTATAGATTCCACAGTAAATATTATCAGGGAACAGCTTATTTATATCACCATAATTTTGTTCGAGCTTGCGTTTATAATAACGTTGTTCATTTCAAAGAGAGTTACAAAACCTATCGATGAGATTACCAAAACCGCAAAGCAATTTGGTGCTGGGGATTACGACATTCAGTTTGAGGGAAAGGGCTACCGCGAGATCGAGGAGCTTTCCGAGGTGCTTAATAACGCTAAGAATGAGATACGAAAGGTGTCCGACCTCAGAAAAGATCTGATAGCTAATATTTCCCATGATCTTAGAACTCCGCTGACAATGGTAAAGGCATATGCGGAAATGATAAGAGATCTGTCGGGGAATAATCCCGTAAAACGAAACGAGCATATTCAGGTAATTATTGACGAGGCGGACAGACTGTCCAATCTGGTCAACAATCTTTTAGAGCTTTCAAAGCTTGAGTCAGGCAATATCGAGCTTAGCATTAAAAATTTCTCAGTAGTGGAAAAACTCAGCGACTGTATGACAAGGTATCAGCTTGTCATTGAACAGAACGGCTACGATATTAAATATGAGCCTGACGAGGACAGAATAATCTCAGCGGATCCCGATAAATTGGATCAGGTGATTTATAATTTTATCAACAATGCTATAAATTATACCGGCGATGATAAAGTCATCAGGATCAAGCAAATAAATCTTGAAAACGCAGTTCGTATTGAGGTGACAGACAACGGAAAGGGTATTTCCAAGGAGTTGTTGCCAAAGGTTTTCGATAGATACTATCGTGACGCAAAGGTCAAGCGGGATGTGGTTGGAACAGGTCTTGGACTGTCAATATGCAAGGAAATTCTGAAATGTCACAAATTTGCGTTCGGCGTTCAATCAGAGGAGGGCAAGGGCTCTACGTTCTGGTTTGAAGTGCCTTATGTGAAGCCTCAATTTGAAAATCATGCGGCTCAAAAGCTAGAGAGTAAGTTGACTTACAGTAAAAGTCAGGACGACGAATAACAGGATCATACAAATAATAAGTAAATACGGCGGCGCACATTGTGGGATAATGTGCGCCGTTTTCTTATTTGTAAAGAATATTATTTCAGTTCTGAACGTCTTTTGGCAGGGATTTGATAAACCTTTACCAGCGAGGGCGTTGTAAGAAACAGTATGACCGCCTGTAATACGCATTGGATAACCGATGCGATTTTTTCTGAAAGCAGGCATTTATCGTGAACGGCAGTGAGTTCGTCACATAGTTGTTTGTAGTAATCCTCAGTGTACTGCTGAATATAAGTCTTATGTATAGCCTCTTTCAGAGCTTCATTATAAACAGGTACGGCGTACCGGTATCTGTACACGGCATAAAGAATGGGTATTACAGAAAAGATAAGCATAAAATTCCGGTAAAATACAAATTCGTCAACAGGGAACGATGATAAGCCTTTAACTCGGAAAAAACGAGTAAATTTAACCGTAACAAGCAAAAGAAGCGCTGAACTCATCAGACCGAAGATTATGTGGACGGCATAAATAGGAATCACCGACGTGTTTTTCTCTATTTCTGTTGCTGACAAGATCATTTTCAGTATAATGTCACATAATATATAAAAAGTTCCGATGAAGATAAGAAGAACAAACGTCATCTTTTTTGAAAATTTGGACATACTGTCACCTCTTGATATAATTGATTCGTATTTTAATTAATATGTAAATAAATTTTATAAAAATAAAAGCCCCTGAAATCAGGAGCTTTCAGCAGGGTGGGTAGTGGGATTCGAACCCACGGTCTTCAGGACCACAATCTGACGCGTTAACCAACTACGCTATACCCACCATATTTAAAAATAAAAAAACCGCAAATGGGCAGTAAGTAAATGTCCATACTGCGAGCGAAAATTGGCACGCCATGCAGGATTCGAACCTGCGACCTACCGCTTAGAAGGCGGTTGCTCTATCCAACTGAGCTAATGACGCATAAATTATGCGACAACAAAACGAAAAACGAATTGCCGCCGCTGCGACTTGGAGCGGGTGATGGGAATCGAACCCACATGACCAGCTTGGAAGGCTGGAGTTCTACCACTGAACTACACCCGCAAATTTAAGCTTGCTGTGTTTTATCTCAATCAACGTAAACTATTATACCACAGCAAGCTTGCTTTGTCAAGCTTTTTTTGAAATTTTTTTGGATTATTTCCTTTTTGGTGAAATCCTACTACTTGTTTTTCTTGTGCTGCTTCATTTTGTTAACTATGACGTCTTTAAACAAATATCCGAAAATTCCGATTATAAACGCTATTCCGATTACGATTATCGCCGCATTGAAATTACCGTCGCCCACATTGCTGCCAAAAACCGTTGAAATAATTATTGCAGGCAGGCGGCAGGGCATAACGTACATGAAAAAGTCACGCTTGCTTATCTTTGTCAGCGGCACGATGTAAGATATAACGTCCTTCGGAACACCGGGTATAAGATAGAGTATCATTAATATGACCGTAAGCTTTCGGGCGTCCTGAAGAAATTTATACTTTGACAAATGTTTTTCGTCTACAAACGCCTCGACGAGAGGTCTGCCGAATTTCTTTACAAGCAGGAAAATACACAGTGTACCCAATACGGTTCCCGCAAAGGACAGCAATCCTCCCCAGAACCAGCCGAAAAGCAGTCCGCCAACTATCTGGATAGGGGGAATGACAGCTATAACTACCTGTAAAGCCTGTATAAAGGTGAAAATGAGTATTCCCCATATTCCCGAATATTTTGAAAGGCGCTCCTGAAGAGCCCGCAAGCCTTCCTCGGTCCTTAGCGCTTTCACAAGAGGAATAGCCGCAATCGTAACTATAACGATAACTGCAATAAATGCACACACGCTTATGATCTGTACTGTTTTTTTGTGCTTTTTACTTTTTTCTTTAGGTATGATTTTTGTTGTCCTTGTTTTTTCATCTTCCATAGCTTTACGTCTCCCATAATTTTTTCGGCTTACTTTCGTCTGAGTATTTTTTTTCTGAACCAATTTATATAAATATCAATAAGCTGAGTAAGAGCATAGTCGTAAATCAAAAAGAATATGTTTGCCGCTCCCCACAGTATAAACACTGCATATCTGCCAAACATCTCCATACCCTCCAGCATATCCACCGACGTGAAAATATATTGAAAGGCAAGAAAGAAAATAACTACCGCTACATTGAATATGGCATATTTGCATATCCACACAAGAACCTTATTTTTCTTTTGGTCAAGGTAGAATTTGAGTATGGGGTAATACCCCATAAAGAGTATAAACAGCAGTGTTGCTTCATAGTTGGGAGTAACAAATATGCACAGTAAGCTGACGGCAGCATATGTCGCTACAGCCCAGTTTTTATCCGCCTCTACTATCATAACTACCATTAGAAATCCCGCAAAGGTAGGTATGGTATAGCTGAGCATTGGCAGAAATCCGCTGCAGAACATTGACAGCAGGCACACCGCCGAGCATATACCTCCCAGAGCTACCTTAAAGGCTGTGGTTTCAACGGACTGCTTTTTTCGTCTTTCGTATTTCATGAGCAATATTATCAGCAGCAGGGGATAAGGTCTCCGCCCATACATTCACAGCAGCAGTCGGCACAGATAAGATTGCTGCAGCAGTTACAGGCAGTATTCATATCGGCGTCCGCGCCGGAACGCATTGGGTTTCCGCTCATATAGCCGTTCCTTTGCATATTCATCTGATTTAACGCCTGACCGTATTCGGGATTTGAAGGATTCATCTGATATGCCCTCTGAAAATGTACATAGGCGTCGTTGAGCCAGCCCCGCTTGTAACATACGGATCCCATAAGAAAGTACCATTCTGCGTCTCTTGAAACGTTTGGAACATTATTCAGTATCTGCTCAGCCTGAGTTACGCTGCCCGACTGAATTAGCTGTCTTAACTGAATTGAGTTATACGATGAAGCCGAGCTGCCGTAGCTATATGAACTTCTTGAATCGTTGCCGTAGCCGTAAGAGCTTCCTGAGCTGTAGGAACCTGCTGAGGAGACGCCTCTGCGCTGATTCATTATTTCGTCAAATGCGGCGTTTATTTCGGACATTTTTTCTGCGGCGACGTCAGCAAGGGGATTGTCCTGATACTGATCGGGGTGATACTTTTTTACAAGTTCCTTGTAAGCTTTTCTGACTTCGTCGTCGGTTGCGCTCGGATTTATGCCAAGCACCTTGTATGGGTCATTCATTGATATGATTTCCTCTCTTATCTTTATTTTTGAATTTTCCGCACATTACGGAATTAAACGTATTTTTAAGTCCTAAGTAAATTATATTATCAAGTATGTCTCTGTATCTCTTGAAATCAAGCTGAACATAAACATCCGCAAGGCTGCCCAGAGTGAAATTAACGCTGTCTCTTGCATAGCGGCGTATTTGCTTGATCTTGTCCTTAGGTATATTTTCTTTGCCGTAAGGCACGTCAAAGGTATTTAGCAGCGGATTGTACGAGCGTTCTCTGTAATCGTCACGCAGATCGTCAAGGGCGTCGGTGATGTAGATATATCTTCCCAAAAGATAGCCAAAACGTTCAAGCAGTTCCTTTTGCCGAGGTTCTTCCGAAAGTCCTCCGAAAACCGCTGTCATCATCATAGCGGTAGGCTCACAGGCAAGATCTATACCCGCCGTTTTATCGCTTTCGATTTTATTCTGTAAGATCATAGCGCGCTCTATCTTCGGAGCCAGCTCCGGGTAATTGTCTGCCGCTTCTTTGTAAGACTTTCTGAAAAACGGCAGGGCAGCCGTTGCAATAAGTCTGCGTTTAAATCCCTTGTCCGCAATATCGTCTTTAAGTTTATGATAGGTAAGTATCACTGCTGCCGCAGATGAATAACTCAGATCGTTTTTACAGGTAGCGCACATAGTCTTTGTAAGAGGGTGAGCCACGCATCTCTGCATATCTGCGTCCAGCATACAGTTTCTTACAGACAGGTCAGTCAGAGACAGAAACGCAAAATCATAGCTTATGGTAAATCGGGTAAAAAAGCCGTACCGTCTGCCCATATCCTTGCAAAGTCCGCAATAGACAGCCTTGTAGATATCATATTCAAAAACGCGCATATACGGCTTGTAAGCACGGACATATCCGAACATAATAAGCTCCTTAAAATTACTTTAAATATAGTATATCCTATGAATGTGTATTTCCTGTGAAATTTTCTATATTATACAACATTTTCCCGCCTTTTGTCAACTTAATTCTTTCTTAATTTTAACAAATATTCGGCAAAATAAAAATGTCCTGCAAAAATTTAAATATATATTGACAAGTGAATGTTAATTTTGTATAATACTTACAATCAAAGAAAGTGAAAAGAGGTTATTTATGAAAAAAGCAGTTCTGAATGTAAAAACAGACAGAAAGAAAAGCCATATAAACCGTGAGATATACGGGCATTTTTCCGAGCATCTCGGCAGGTGTATTTACAATGGTTTATTTGTGGGTGAGGACTCCGAAATAGAAAATATCGGCGGAGTTAGAAAGGACGTTATCGACGCTCTGAAAAAAATAAAAATTCCGGTACTTCGCTGGCCAGGCGGCTGTTTTGCCGACGAATACCACTGGAAGGACGGTATCGGAGAAAAATCCGCCCGCAGGAAAATGATAAACACCAACTGGGGTCACGTTGCGGAGGATAACAGCTTCGGTACTCACGAGTTTATGAACCTCTGCGAGGAACTCGGCTGTGAGCCCTACGTTGCGGGAAATATGGGCAGCGGTACGGTTCAGGAGCTTGCCGAGTGGGTGGAGTACATGACCTTTGACGGCGTGTCTCCTATGGCTGAGATGAGACGTTTAAACGGCAGAGAAAAGCCGTGGAAGTTAAAATATCTGGGTATCGGAAATGAAAGCTGGGGCTGCGGCGGAAGCATGCGTCCCGAGTATTATTCGGACGAGTACAGACGGTATCAGACCTTCTGCAAGAATTTCAGCGGCAACGAGCTTTTCAAGGTAGCCTGCGGACCCAATGCGGACGACTACAACTGGACTGAGGTAGTAATGTCCAATCTGAGCGAGTGGCACACAAAGGCTATTTCTCTGCATTATTACACGATCCCCACAGGAGACTGGTCTCACAAGGGTGCGGCTACGGAATTTTCCGACAGAGAATACTACAGCACCATTTCAAAGACCCTGTATATGGAGGAGCTTGTGACAAAGCATTCCGAGATAATGGACAAGCACGATCCCGAGCATAAAATAGGTCTTATCGTTGACGAATGGGGCTGCTGGTACGATGTTGAGGAGGGCACAAATCCCGGTTTCCTTTATCAGCAGAACGCTATGAGGGACGCTGTTGTTGCGGCGATAAATCTCAACATCTTCAACGAGCATTCCGACAGAGTTATTATGGCGAATATTGCGCAAATGGTAAACGTACTTCAAGCGGTCATTCTCACCGAGGGGGAGAGAATGCTTTTAACTCCCACATATCATGTTTTCGATATGTACAAGGGGCATCAGGACAGTGAGCTTTTATGCTCTGAACTTACGGGTACCGCCACGGGCTGTGAGGACATAAGCGTTCCTGCTCTCTCAAAATCAGTATCGGTAGATAAGGACGGAAATATACTTATAACAATGTCAAACTGCTCACTTTATGAAAACGTTAAGGTCACCGCAGAGCTTGGAGAATTTGTTCCCGCAAAGTATACGGCTCAAATACTTACTGCTGAGGCAAGGGCGTACAACGATTTTGATAACACTGAAAACGTTGTTCCTGCGGAGTTCAACGGCGTCGTTTTGAACGGCAGTACAGCGGAATTTGAAATGCCGCCCTGCTCGGTTATTTCAGTGACCCTTTCAAAGTGATATGAGACAGCCCTGCAAAAAATGTCTTATAGCCGATCTGGACTACGACGAATACACCGAAAATATAGCGCAGTACATAAAAAAAGTCCCCGAGGACATGAGGGTGCCCGAGGAGGAATACCGCCGCAGGCTTGATCTCTGCCGCAGGTGCGGGGAGCTTGCAAACGGTATCTGCGCCAAATGCGGCTGTTTTGTGGAGCTGCGAGCACTGAAAATACGGAGCAGGTGTCCGCATGAGAAAAGGGTTTGGTAGGCTTAGAAAGAGAATAGAAATATTAAAGTCCGTCTGCGTGGTCAGTGCAGGCGGACTTTTTATCCAAATATCAGTAATACATAACCACAGGAGTGCCTAATTCAACATTGTCATAGATGTATTTAGCTCCTTCATAAGGCATATTGATACAGCCGTGAGAGCCGTTCCACTTATAAATCTCTCCGCCGAAATAGTTACCTCTCCATGTGGAGTCGTGCAGTCCTATGCCGCATAGAGAAACATTGTTCCAGTAATTGCATTCTGTATCCCATTCGTCCCCGTCGGCATTGCTGTCCTTCATACGGAAATTTGTCTGTTTGTCCCACAGCTTATAAACACCGGGCAGAGTGGTTCTTGCCGCAGAAGTAGTCTGTCCCGATACTATGTAGCATTCATATTCAAGCTTTCCGTCTTTATAATACCAAAGGTGCTGATCCGTCAGATCAACTTCAATATAGGTATCTCCGATATCGTCGTCCTTGCTTCTTGCAGACTCAACTCCTGTGAAATCATAGTATCCTGTGCTATAATAAATAGGATCTACACTTTCCACACTGTCTCCTTTTTCAAGCATTTCAACCAGAGCGTCACAGGTCTGCTGCTGATCTATCCACCAGCCGTACTTTGCGTCATCGCTTGTGGGAACTGTGATCTCTCCCTGAAGAGTAGCATTGAATTTTCTTTCCGTGTTGTATGTGTCGTATTTTTCCGCAAGCTTTTCAACATACTCCATACACTTATCCTCGTCGACGCTGTACTTGCCCGAGTCGTCAGGATCAAGTATCTCGATAAGCTCTTTGCCTGTGAGCGTTTCGGTAGTGTAATCAAAGTCATATGTAATGGACAAATCAAACACCTTGTTGAGTGCGACTGCCTGCTCCTCATAGTCTGCTGAAACGATTGCGGGAGTGATATAACAGCCTGTGTCCTTACTAAGTATAATATCGAACTCGCCCTTGCTCAGCTCGCTTTCCGCCGTATAAATAAGCTGTTCCATATCGGTGATTTTTGTCCCCTGGACCTCGGGAGTTATCACATAGCCGTCATCTGTAAGACCGAGAGATGCGTCTGTAGTTTCTGTATCTCCCCAATCAGCGTTTCTGATAAGCTCCTCCAGCTTTTCGGCGTCGTAAGTAGCTTCTTCTTCAAAGCTGTATTCAATTGTACCCGCAAAGCCTGTAAACCAAGCGTTCTGATTTACGCCGTCAAGAATTTTTTGGATCTCGTCGGCATTGTTGCGCTTGTATCCGAAATCCGACGTAAGCAAATCGATCTGTCTTCCGTCGATAGTCGTAAAGCTTAGCTTTTCGGGAATGACATTGGCTTTTGTGGCGGCGCATGCCTCCTCGAAGGTCATACCGCTGACGTTTACTCCATTGATGTATGTATCTGCAAGAAATCTGTTGTTGTAATGAATCCTGCCTATAGCATAGGTCCCTCCAAGAACGACAACAAATACGCCAAGAACCGCAGCGCATATAATACCGGTTTGATTTTTTACTTTTTTATGTTGTTTTCCGGCTTGTTTTTTGGGGGCGGACTGTAAGGTTTTTGTGCTCATTTATAAATTGTCCTTTCTGAAATCTGTTATCTATCTACAATATACCATACTTATCTTCTTAGGAATTATTATATCATGAAACAGGTGAGTTTGTCTATATTTTTTTCGCCGATTTTCGCAGAAATATTAACCAAATTTTAAACGCAGTTCAAAGGGTTTTACTGTTACTTTTAATGGACTGTTGAAAAAAGGCGGATAATGAGTGATTATTAAGTTAAATTTTAACTTGACTTTACAGAGGAAATATGGTAGAATTAATAGAAATAAATTATGTGTGAATGAGCGGCTCGCTGCCGGAGACGGGTTTCGGTGTGCAAAAATAAAAGAAAGCCGTTTGCCCAAGCTCGGGCTGAGAAATAGGAGCAGAAATCAAGGGTAATGTTTAAGGACAAATTGTCCGCAAAATTTCTGTGAGGTTTCTTATGAGTAAGATTTCATTGATCAATTTGCGCAGACAGCGTTTGGTAATTTGTGCTGCGTTTGCCGTATTAGCGGTATTTATGCAGGGATGCGGTTCATCCGTAACGCCTGCGGAAAATTCAAAAGAGTCATCGTCGTCTCAGGCTCAAAACGACAGTTCGCATGAAGATGATATTGAAGCTAATGCTGAAGTTAATATTGATGACATAACAGTTAGCGAAAATTCCGATGATGAACAGACAAATTCGGAAAATCAAGTTATCGAAGAAGATCCGAGATTTGATAAAGTGATCGTTAACGAGGGCGTTGAGGAGGCTGTCAAGGCGAATTCGCCCGAAAGCGCCTATGTGGACGGATACTACAATTTTACATGGACGGATTTCGGCAGTGTATATTCAAATGAAGAACTGGAAAAGTGCTTTGATAGGATAAACGATATAATTGCTAACTCCGGCTGTACCATGAGCTTTTCTTACAAGAATATTGAAACGGGAGCTTATGTGGCGTATAATAATTATACACGTTTTATGACATGTTCCACTATAAAAGCTCCGTATGTAAAATCTATACTTGAACAGGGTATTGATCTTGACGATGTTATTGTCAGAAATTATATCTGGTCCGGCGACGACGGAACGGTCGCTCTTGCCCCGTACGGTCAGAAATATACGGCTAAACAGCTTATAGAATATACGATCTTAGAATCGGACAACACAGCTTACTATCTGCTGGAGCAGACATACGGATATTGGAATTTCAATAATCTTCTGTATTCTCTGGGCGCAAATTATTCGCTGGGGGATAGTTGGATATTTACATACTGTACCTCGGACGATATGCTCAAATGCTATGAGGATATTTATAATTTCGGTGAGGAAAACGAATACGGTGAATGGCTTATAGACCTTTTATCCGATACAGACCTTAATATTCAGATAGGTCAGGCTCTCGGAAACAAGTATAAGGTTGCGCAGAAATACGGCTCTGAGTTCGGAGAGTATGTGTTTAACGACTGCGCTATAGTTTATGCGGATTCACCTTTTGTTCTTTGCATTTTTTCCAATCAGTATCCTGAGACAGAGGAGGCTTGCGTACTGTTCAAGGAGCTCGCCGTGGTATTTGACGACATTAACACACTTTTGGTAACTTAATAAAAACAGTAACAACTATTTCAGGAGGTAAAAGAATATGAGCGAATACAAGGCTTATTCAGTTCACATGGGAAAGGCTAAGTGCGCTGTTGATCTGGGCGACGGCTCGGAACGGGGAGAGTATGTAAATCAGGACTACATTCTTCACAAGCTGGGCAGACCGCACAGAAGTATCAGTCTTATGTACTGCTACTATCCGTTGGACAAGGAGTTCCCGGGAAGAATTTCCGAGGTAATGAAGGACGCTGAGGTGTCTTTTCAGTGGGATTATCCTTATGACGACTATTTTACCTACAAGGGCGGTCTTGAGGGAAATACCGAGGGAGAGCCCTTTAATCAGATGAGAGATGTAAGACGTCACGGACAGGACGTCACACTTACTTTGACGATAGATCCTAACGTGTCGTACGAACAGCTTGTCGCTATCGCTAAGGATCTGAGGTCTTTCGGCAGAATGTTCCTGAGAGTTAATCACGAGGCTACGGGGGACTGGTTTTCGTTCACTAAGAGAACGGGCGAGGCAGGCTATCAGGGCGTTGCTGATTTCTACTGCCGTTTCAATAAGATAATCAAGGAGTATGCTCCAAACGTTCAGACCGTACTCTGTATCGGCGGTATCGAGGATCCTAACGCTACGGAGATAATAATGGAGAAAGAGTTTTCTCAGGCTGTCAAGGAGACTGATATATGGTCAGTTGACAAATATATGGCTCTTCACTGGGGCTGGCCTTACGATGTGGCTTTAAAGGATTCCGAAAACAAGTCATTTAAGAGAGATACAGTTGAGAACACATACAAGCTTACAAAGCTGTCATACAACCGCTTCAAAGAGATAAACGGCGGCGTAAGCAAGCCAATGGTAATGAGCGAGTTCAATGCTGACGGCGATGTTACGGGCGCATACGATCAGGCTGAAATGGTAAAGGAATTCTGCGGTATGCTAAAGGACGATCCTGAACAGTGGTTCTCGGGCTTTACTTTCTATCAGTTCAGAGACAGAGGACGTCTCGGTCTTGAGATCGAAGACCCTAACTATTCCGACTGCGGAATTGAACAGCCTGTTATGCAGACTTATAAGGATATTATCCACGACGATTTCTTCAAGCCCGCTATGACAAAGGGAGATGAGCTGTCGTTCCCTGTAAAGCTCCGCTGGGGCGGCTCAGAGGACGCAGAGGGTATTGAGATACCTTTACATTTTGAAAAGAACCCGCATTTCTGTGAGATAACGTTCGATGACGATTCAAACATTATGATCGAGATAAACGGCAAATGGTTCTACAAGTCTCCGAAGGCTAAAACTATTGATCTTATGTCTGCATTTTTTGAAAAGCCTCTGGAGGGAGAGTGCGATCTTACTTTGAGACTGTTTGCTCCTCCTGCAAGCGGTGAAAACGATCTTTCTTCCGAAGACGGACTTATGAACAGCTATTCTGTAATTGAAAAGCTTCCCTCTATCAGAATTGAGTTTGAACCTGTTGAAAAGTAATTGCATATAATACAGTAATTTAGTGTAAGAGGACGGCGAAAGCGTCCTCTTACGCCGTTTATGGGGGAATAGTTATGACTAACAAAAATCAGACTTTGAACAAGGATCATGAGCTGGGTATTGCCATGCGGACGTCCATAGTCAGCATAATTGCAAACCTTTTACTTTCTGTGTTCAAGCTTATAGCGGGTATTATCGGAAGCTCTGCAGCAATGGTGTCGGACGCTGTGCATTCGGCATCCGACGTATTCTCAACTATCATAGTGATCATCGGGGTAAGAATTGCTCATAAGGAATCTGATGAAGATCACCCATACGGTCACGACAGACTTGAATGTGTAGCCGCAGTTGTGCTGTCTGTGATACTTGCCGTAACCGGTATCGGAATAGGTTGGTCTGGTATCGGAAAAATCACTTCAGGCGGTCTTGCGGACATACCCATACCTACAGCTTTGCCTTTGATTGCAGCAGTAATATCTATTATTGTCAAGGAGGGTATGTATTGGTATACCAGAGCGTCGGCAAATAAGATAGGCAGCGACGCTCTTATGGCGGACGCATGGCATCACCGTTCCGACAGTCTTTCCTCCATAGGAAGCTTGATAGGTATTGTCGGCGCAAGAATGGGCTATGCTATACTTGACCCTATTGCCAGCGTACTTATCTGTCTGTTTATTCTTAAAGCGGCCTTTGATATATTTATGGATGCTCTTGAGAAAATGGTTGACAAATCATGTGACAGGGAAACGGTTGAAAAAATGAAACAGAAGGTTCTTTCAGTGGAGGGAGTAATAACTCTTGACGAGCTTAAAACCCGTATTTTCGGCGCAAAATGCTATGTGGACATAGAGATAGGCGCAGACGGCAACAGCACGCTTTTTTTCGCACACGCGATCGCGGAAAAAGTCCATGATCGTATAGAGAAAAATTTCCCAGAGGTAAAGCATTGTATGGTGCACGTTAATCCTGTGGACGTTAAGGCGATAGAGGGACGCATTGAGCAAGCAGGGGAATAATTTTCATATTGGATTATATAACAGAAAACCGCCTGAGAATTTTTTGTTCTCAGGCGTTAATTATTTGTCATAATATTTTTTCAGAAGATGTTTTATATAGACAGGAGTAACAGGTGCTTCAAGATCGAACGTAGGATATTCCAGATTTATTTTCTTATCCTCTGACAAAATATGAATTCTCGGTGATCCTTGGCGATCGGCTCTTACAAACCAGTAAAAGCTCTCTCCTTTATATTCTAATTTTCGTTTTCCTTTTCTAGATAACATATCCGTTCTCCGTATTATTGTTTTGATTATCAGAAATTTTTAGCTAATGAAACGTGGTCTTTTAATTCAGTAAATCCGTTTTTCAGATAGAATTTATATGCGGGAACATTCCTTTCGGTTTGCAGAAAAATGTGCGTTAACTGCTTGCTTTTGGCGTATGCTTCAATTTCCTTTAAAAAAGCTGTTCCTATCCCCTTGTTCTGCTTTTCGGCTTTAATGCAGAATTCAAAAATATAGTATTCTGTACCGATACACCAATGTATTATACTTCCCATTGATAAACCTATCAGATTATCGTGTTCAAACAAACCTAAGGTCAATGAGTTTCTGTTACCGATCAAGTCCATAATGTATTCGTGAAGCTGTTTAGAATCGCTCCAGTCATCGTTCCAAGGCTCATTTGTAAAAACCTCTGCAAATAATGATTTTATCATCTCTGTATTTTCGATGCTGAGTTCTTTTATTGTCATAAAATATTCCTCCATCTCATAGTTTTCATTTATAAAATAAATAAGAATATACTAAAGGATAAAATTAACAATGCCATATATTAAATGACAAACTGTAAAAATCACAGCAGGTATAACCGCAATCAAAATTTTTCTGTCAACGGCGAAAAGGATAAATGAAAGACATGGCGGAATTGTCAAGGTCAGTATAACGAATGGGTCTGCAATACCGTTATAATATAATATCCAGCCAATAAAATACAGCAGTATGCAGCAGATCACAGCGATAATAAAAGGCGTAAGCCGTAATTTTTTGCGTTCCTTGTTAATTATCATACAAATAGCCGCAACAAATAAAACCTGACACACCGAAGCTATTATATCTATTATTTCAGTGGCTGATTCTGACCTTAAAATATCATTTGGAGCAGGTACTGCAAACCAAATAAAATTTGGTATCATGACAATCAAAAATATTATCAGACCTGAAATATCAAAACCTAGTGCGTATTTTTTCAGCAATGTATTTGTCTCCTTAAATTTTGCTTTATAATTGTAAGTATTATAGCACATTAAGTCCCCAAAGTCAATCAATGGTACGAATACAGAATACTGTTGATAATTCACCCGAAGCAGATATTTATTACACAGATGGTTATTTGGGATATATAGATGTTGTTTATCCCGGTAAACATATTCGCAATATACGAGATAAAAAAGATACTCACAATGTTGAAAGTATAAACGCTGATTTAAGGCACTATATTCCTGTTCTCGCAAGACGAAACAGGTGTTTTGCTAGAAAATCGAAACGCTTTATGATGTTGTTGCTGTATTTATTGACGCTTATAATCGTTTTGGTTTGGCAAAATTTAAATATCGGCAGCGTAAACATAATGGTGAACTGCCTTTCTCTGTTGTTGATTTTCTTTAACAACGCTATTGGACACACCTAAGTGTAATAAGCACTTGCTTTTTGAGTGTAAATGTGGTATTATGTAATGTGAGGGGGTATATTATGAAAAATATCTTTTCTACGATCTTTATGAATCTTTGGGGCTACGATATGATAATTTTTATCGTCGCCGTTTTTACAGGAATTGTATATTATGCGCTTAAGCAATCAGCGGACAGGCTCTACAGGAAAATGCACCTGACGGTTTTTGTTCCTGACGGAAGTACTTCAAGACGTGAAGCAGACAGCGATATTTCGGGTCTGCGTGAAACGGAAGTAGTCGCAATGAGAAATCATACGGGAAAGCTTTACTCTGTTTTTGTAAATCTTACAGGTATCTTTCCTCTCCTGGGAATTTTAGGCACTGTGGTTTCACTGCTGGGACTGGTTTCGGATATGGAAAATGTTACGGGAAATTTCTACGGCGCGCTCACCTCTACATTCTGGGGACTGGTTTTCGCCATACTTTTTAAGCTCCTTGACGGAGTTATCTCCGCTAAAATCGAGGACAACGAAAAAAGCGTTGCGCTGTACCTTGAAAGAAATTCCGCCCCTGCGGCAAAGGAGCGGGCATGAACGGTTTCAAAAAAAACAAAGGGATCGTTATAGAGCTTACTGCTCTGCTGGACGTTATACTTATTATGCTTTTCTGGGTCATGATGAACACCCAAAGCTCAGGCGAGAACATTAAAGAGCAGGCGGAAAGTCAGATCGCCGCCGCTGAAAGCAGACTTGAGGCCGAGCGTGAGAGCTGGGAAAAGGAAAAAGAGCAGATACTTACAGATACAAGCAGTCAGATAGACGAGGCTTGGAAAAAAGCAGAGAATATTGACAGCCAGGCGGCGAAAAATCAGCAGGCACTTGACGGATATGCCGCAGGTCTTCTGGTTACACTTAATTTAAGATATGACGGAACTTCGGGTACGCTTTATGTATCCGACAGCAGCAATGAACAAGGCACGATCAATGTTACTGATGAAAACACTATGGCTGAGGGAATTATTTCCCAATTTGAAAATATGGGACTTGAAAGAGACAGTGTTGTTCTGTGCGCTATGGTCTACGACGGCGATACCGCTCTTTACAGAGACGTAAGAACAGTTACCTCCGCGGTGGACATAGTAGGCGAAGCTTATGAAAATTTCTACTGTACATTTATAAACACAACAAAATAAATCGAGAGGACGATCAAGATGAGCATTGAGAAAGACGTTGAAAATATGTACAAAAACGACATTGAAAAAAGAAGAAAAAATCAGAAAAAGAAAAAAAAGAAGAATCTTATCACGTTACTGCTTGTTATCGTGTTCATTGCGGCTATCATTCTGATTTTGAATTATCTCGGTCTGGGATTCGGCGGAGGTAAGGGCGAGGGAGGAGAAAGCTCTGTCAACAGTGCAAGCGGGATTTCCTCTGAGGCAGAAACAACAACCACTACTACGGCAGTACCTAAGGAATTTGTCAGCATAAAGGTTTCAGGCAGCACATATATTTATCAGGGTAGTGAGATCACCATTGAAAACCTCCGTGAAAACATTCGTCTGATGAGCGACAATGTGGTGGTTATGATAACCGACGATAACGCTACCCAGAACGCTATGGACGATCTGACTGCCGTATTTGAGGCTGACGGCAGAGAGTATGCTATAGAGATACCCGGAAATTCCGAGGAAGGAGACTTGTCAAGCTCCGAAGCCGAAAATATCGTACCTTGACAGGAGGCTGAAATATGCTGGGACTTACCCTTGAGGGCGGTGCGAGCAGGACTGTATATTCCTGCGGCGTAATGGACGCTCTCCTTGAAGAAAACATTATGGCGGACAGAATTATAGGCGTATCGGCGGGCGCAGCATTCGGCGTATCATATGCCTCGGGACAGGCAGGCAGAAATTACCGTCTTGCCACGGAATTTATGGGAACAAGTAAGTATATGGGCATACATCATCTGCTTGATCCGAGAAACCGATGCTACTACAATCTCGACTATGCATGGGACGACGTACCGAATATTCATCTTCCTTACGACTATAAAGCCTATGAGGAATATAAGGGCGAATTCTATGCAACGGTCACCAATGTAAGAACGGGTAAGGCGGAATATCTTCCCGTTCCGAGAAACGACAGAAAATGGACTTTACTGAGAGCAACCTGTGCGCTGCCGCTGATGTTCCCAGAAATAGAAATAAACGGAGAATATTATATGGACGGCGGTATTGCAGATTCAATTCCTTTTAAACAGACCATGTCTATGGGATGCGATAAAAATATTGTCATACTCACAAGACCAAGAGACTATGTGAAAAAGACCGACAGTCTCACTCACCTGTGTTCAAAATACTATAAAAATCATCCTGAATTTTCGGCGGCGCTTGAAAGCAGAGCGGAAAAATATAATGCCTCTGTGAAAGAACTTCACGAACTGAGAAAACAGGGTAAAGTATTTGTCTTTACGCCTAAAACGACCTTTGGTGTAGGCAGAACAGAGGGCGATCCGAAAAAGCTTGATAAACTGTATCAGCACGGGTATAAACACGCAAAATGGGCAATGGAAAGCCTGAAAAATTATCTGAACAGCTAAAAAAAGCAACCATAGAATAATGTAAACCAAAAGGCGCGGGTCAATCGGAGCGGCGTTTGCGGGGTCAGGGGCAGAGCCCCGCAGGTCAAGGGCAGCTCCCTTGTCGCCTCCGCGCCGAGACAACATCTCCAAAATGAGAAGCACGAAATCGCTCGCGGTGAACAAATAAATAAGAAGTCCCCAAAAGCAGCATACCCTCTCAGGAACCGTCCGTACGATTAAATGTATTGAACAGCAGTAAATCTGTTATCAATTCGGGCGAATACTATCCTTCCCTACGGAATGTGTATTTGAACAGATGTCACATACATAAAAATACCCTGCCTATAAGTATAATCACATATCAAATAAATATGAAACGGTGAAATAAATGTCATTAAGTAAATTAATTATTCCCTCTGTCCTTACTCTGGGAGCTTACTGTCTCGTGGAAAACAGACAGCTAAAGGTAACTGAATTCAATATTTCCAGCGCCAAGCTGCCTGAAAGCTTTCAAGGGAAAAAAATAATCCTGCTCGCCGACCTCCACAGAAAACGCTACGGCGATAATTTTAACAACCTTATGAATTCTGTCATTGCCGCAGAACCAGATTATATCTTTTTTGCGGGAGACTTATACAGCAGAGGCGAAAACGACCTTATCCCTAAAATTGCGCTGATGAAACGGCTGAGGGATACCGCTCCCACATTTTATGTTACGGGAAATCATGAAATATGCAATATGGATAACTGTGAGGCTATGTGTTTAAAGCTTAATTCTATGGGAGTTACTGTTCTGAGAAATAATATGACCCGTATTTATCAGGGCGAGGACTATATAAATGTATATGGCACACAGCTTTCCATGCGCTATTACATGAACCGCGACGGCAGCTACAGAGATCTCCCTGAGCTTACCTGCAAAACACTTACGGCTTATCTCGGTGCGGCGGATAAGTCCGCCTGCAATCTGCTTATATCGCATAATCCATTTTTCCTTGAAACATACGCAGAATGGGGCGCGGATATGGTCTTTGCGGGACATTGTCACGGCGGAGCGGTGAGACTTCCGTTTATGGGCGGACTGCTTTCCCCTGAAAGAAAATTCTTCCCCAGATACACAAAAGGACTTTACACTATGGGCAGAACCACTATGGCTCTGACTGCGGGACTGGGTAAGTTCAGACTTAACAATCCCTCAGAGATTATGCTGCTGACATTAAAAAAGGAGACGGTTTAATGTATACCAAAATGCTGTCGGACTATTTTGAAAAAAATATGCCGCATATACTAAGTGACCTTGACGAAATAATCTCAATAGAAAGTATTGCCGACGATAACGGCGCTCCTGCGCCTTTCGGCGAGGGATCTGCCAAGGCTCTTGCTTGGGGCAAGGATTTCATGGATAAAATAGGAATGACTACAAAAAACTTTGATAACTATGCTGTCAGAGGAGATTTCCTGCCTGCGGGAGATCCTGAACTGGGTATTCTGGCGCACCTCGATACAGTACCTGTAAGCTCAGGCTGGAGCTATCCTCCTTTCAGACTTACGGTCAAGGACGAAGTGCTCTACGGCAGAGGAACGATAGACGACAAGGGTCCCGCCGTCGCGGTACTATGGGCGGCAAAGGCTATCAGGGAGCTTAATATACCGGTAAAAAATTTCCGCGTTATCTTCGGAGGAAATGAGGAAAACGGCTGTAAGGATATGGAGTATTACGAAAGCTGTGAAAAATTCCCCCGGAACGTGTTTACCCCCGACGGCTCGTTCCCTGTGCTTAACTGCGAAAAGGGCATGGTTCATCTGACTTTTTCCGCAGCCTTTGAAAGCGGAGAAATAGAAATAAGAGGGGGTACGGTCATAAACGCTATACCCGATCAATGCATGGCTGTAACGAAAACGGAAAATATAGTTTACAACGGTAAAGCGTCTCACGGTTCGCGTCCCGAAAACGGCGAAAACGCCGTAACTAAATTTCTTTCGGAGCATAAAGACATACACCCTCTGCTGAGCGCACTGTCGGAGCTTTTTCCTCATGGCGAATATGACGGAAAGTCCTGCGGCTTAGGCTTTGAGGACGATATTTCGGGAAAGATGACCTGCGCTCTTACTCAGCTTAATACTGAAGGAGGCAGGCTTTGCGGAGGTATCGACATTCGTTTCCCCATTGACAGGACCTACGCTGAGATCAGCAAAATAATCAAAACGTCTCTTGAAAGCAGAGGATTTGAGATAGACGGATGCGAAGGTATGGAGCCTCACTATGTCGATGAAAACAGCGATTTTGTACAAAGTCTGCTGAGAGTTTATGAAAAAATCAAGGGAGAAAAGGGATACTGTATCGCCGAGGGCGGTATCACCTATGTCCACAATAAGGAAGGCGCAGTTGCATTCGGTGCGGAATTCCCGGAAGAAAACAACAATATGCACGGCGACAACGAGCATATATCAATGGAGACGTTTAAATACAATCTCAATATGTATGCAAATGCAATTACAGAGCTTTGCGGAATATAAAGTTCAAGGAGACGTACATTTAAGCGTCTCCTTTTTTCTGCATATATACTTTCCGTTTCAAATGTTACTACCAATACCGGTAATCGTTGTATGTATTCTGGTTAAAGCTGTAGCCGTCAAGACTTTCCATAGCCTGTGCAAATTTATCGGTATCTATCTCAAGTCCGTTGTCGGTTTCCTCTGCAGCGTCAGATTCTATACTCAATTCATCATATTTTACCCTTGTTAAACTAAAATAAACATACCCGCTGCACACAAAAGTATTATTGGTAATTAAATAGCCGCCGCTGTTATCACATACGATAGAACTTATAAGAGCTTCAATGTCTGAGCATACGGCATAGTCATCTGCGCTGACGTCAACAGCTATTTTCATCAGAACCCGATCTTCTCCCCTGTCAAAAACTTTTTTCATTACATTTGGGATTTCATAAATATCTTCTATCTCCTGAGCCTCCGAAACTATATAGCAGTATTTCAGGCTTGTACACTCAGGAATATCCTCCTGATCTGACCAATCATAGCCGTCCTGCTCTTTGATCTCGTCGTTGACATTGAACGAATTATAATCGGGTTTGGATAATCCGTAGTCAAATGTCAGATCGACATGATACCAATCGCCGTCTATTTTAACTACGTTCCATGCGTGTTCGCCGTACTCGGTGCAATGGATAATTTTACAGTCGATATCCAGAGCGTCCATAAACAGTTTGAAAGTAGTCGCATTGCCTACGCATATAGTTTCTCCGTTTTTGAAAAAGCCATAAGGCGTGTGAGACCAACTCTCGTCCTCGTCCAAATCGATAGCCGAGAGGTTTCCCTCGTCATAATGCGAATTTTTGAATATGTAATCATAAACGGCTTTTTCCTTTTCGTAGTCGGTCATATTATCATTTATGATTTCCTTGACTGCCGCATTCAGACTTTCATATATAAAAATATCCTTTTCGTCGGTAAGTTTTGAAGAGTCACCCGTTTTGTAAGCCTCTATGACTGCGCTGTCGTCATATATGTCGTGCGTCTCTCCGAAATCAAGTTCTAAGTCAGATTTGGCATTTATGAGTTCATCCTCGTCCAAACCATACGAATCCGCAAGCAGTCTTGTAAGCACACTCACTTTATTTTCCAATTCATTAATTCTTTCCCCATAGTCTTTTTCATTGCTCTCAGACTTGATTTCAGCCGTCTTTGCGGAGCTGTCTTTATTTGCGTCTGCCGCCGTCTTTGTACAGCCTGAAAATACAGTCAGCACACTTATACATACCGCTAAAATTGTTATTCTTTTCATTTGTCAATCTCCTGTTCCTATCATTCTGTTATATTTTTAATTTTTTCTGTAAGCTCCGCCGCATTGTCGGATATCACAAGCACCCAGTAGTCCCCCACCTGAAAAATCTCAGCGTTCTCTATCTTAGTCATTTCCTCGGGTTTATACGTCTCAAAGGTAGTTCCTCTGGAAGCGAGTCGTTCTGTGAGAATTTTCTCTCCGAGAGTATTGTCCGATGGCTTTATCATTGAAATTTCGTCTGCGTTTCCTCCACCCGACGCAAAAAGTATTCCTCCGTCCTCCATATCCGAAAGAGGAATACTGTAAAGCTTTTCGCAGTTTTTCTCAAAGGTCTCATCACCGAAGTAAGCTGAGCTGTCCAGCAGAGGATCGTCTATCTGCGTTAAAATATCCTGAGCGGTCAGATTTTTCCACTCTTTCTCTTGTGAGATATCCGAGGCGGAAGCTGAGCTTTCCGGCGTATTTTCGCAGCCCGACAGCATACCTACGGCAATTATTGCGGTCAGCGCAGTGGTTACGGCGCATATTGTTCTGAGTGTTATCATATATTTGTTTCCTTTCCGTTTAAGCCTGTTTTGATGTCTGTATAAATTATATCACTTCATGAAGGACTTTTCAATACTCTTTGCGGGAATTAAGAAAATTTTATGGATTTAGCAGGAGCGATATACAAAAAGCGGCGCAGATAATTCCGCGCCGCATATAAAATCAAAGTCCGTTAGGATTGTTTTTAATGAAGTTCCAGCTGCTTGCCGTCATCTCATCAAGAGTATACTGAGCCTCCCAGCCGAAAACCTTTTTAGCCTTTTCGGGATTAGCGTAGCAGGTAGCAATATCGCCCGGACGTCTCGGCAGTACCTTATAAGGAAGTTCCCTGCCGCAAGCCTTCTCAAAGCTGTGAAGAACATCATATACCGACGAGCCCTTTCCCGTACCGAGGTTAACAGCGTCACAGCCCTTGTTTTCAAGAACATACTTAACTGCGCAGAGATGACCCTTTGCAAGATCAACAACATGGATATAATCTCTTACGCCTGTGCCGTCGGGGGTATCATAATCGTCTCCGAAAACGCCCAATCTTTCAAGCTTGCCCACAGCAACCTGACATATGTAAGGAAGAAGGTTATTGGGGATACCGTTTGGATCCTCACCGATAAGTCCGCTTTCGTGAGCGCCGATAGGATTGAAGTATCTCAGCAAAGAAACGCTCCACTCGTCATCGGAAACACACACGTCTCTTAAGATCTGCTCTATCATAACCTTTGTGTAGCCGTAAGGATTTGTAGCCGAGGTAGGCATATCTTCCGTATAAGGAGCCTTATTTACAGGTCCGTAAACGGTAGCAGAAGATGAGAAAACAATCTTCTTACAGCCGTATTTTCTCATTGCCTTTACAAGCATAAGCGTACCTGTAATATTGTTGTGATAATATTCCACAGGCTTTGCAACGGACTCGCCCACAGCCTTGAGCCCTGCGAAATGTATTACCGCGTCGATATTATTTTCTTCAAAGATCTTTTCCACAGCGGGCAGATCGAGTAAATCAGCCTCGTAAAATCCGAAATCCTTTCCTGTTATTTTTCTTATCCTGTTAAGCGCCTCAGGCTTTGAATTGGAAAAGTTATCAACGATAACCACATCGTACCCCGCGTTAAGAAGCTCTACGCAGGTGTGACTGCCGATAAAGCCGGCTCCGCCTGTTACCAAAATCATTGACATAATAAATCCGTCCTTTCAATAATACAAGTTCTTTTTTATTATAACACAAATCACAGATTTTGCAATAGTAAAATCATTTCAAATATCATATTATTTTGTCTTAAAACCTATTTAATGTGCCTATAATGCTTTTCAGAACTTATCTTCGCCGTAAATATAATGCGCTCCGTTCCTGTCCTTATACTGCATGACCCTGTCAAGATTGACATTTTCAATGCTGTGGAAAATATTCTCCTCTATCTCGGGATTTTTCTCCGCAAGCTCTCTTATAAGCATTTTTATTTCCATTCGCTTTGATACCTGCCTGTCGGGTGAACAGGTTGAGCAGGTATCCGTAAAACGGCAGGCACACTGAATAAAGTACAGGTCGTTATGATCGCGCCAGCGCTTTATCTCATCCTCTCTTACCAGATATAAAGGGCGTATGAGTTCCATTCCTTTGAAATGTGCGCTGTGGAGTTTGGGCATCATAGTCTGTATCTGACCGCCGTAGACCATACCCATAAGTATTGTTTCGATAACGTCGTCGTAATGATGTCCCAGAGCTATTTTATTACAGCCAGCATTCATAGCATTTTTATATAAGTGCCCTCTCCTCATTCTCGCACACAGATAGCATGGATTTTTCTCCACATTGTAAACGGAATTGAAAATATCCGTCTCAAACACCTGAATGGGAATATTCATCATCTTGGCGTTTGTCTCGATGACCTCCCTGTTATAGGGAGAATATCCCGGGTCCATAACAAGATATGTGACCTCGAAATTTATATCGCCGATCCTTTTAAGCTCCGTAAAAAGAGCCGCCAACAGCATGGAATCCTTGCCGCCTGAAATACATACCGCTACCCTGTCTCCGTCGCAGACAAGCTGGTATTCCCTGACCGCCCTGACAAAGGGTTTCCATATAGTTTCCTCAAATTCTCCCCGCAGGCTGCTGCGGATATCCTCCGATCTGTCCTCGCCTGTAATACGCTGTCTCAGCCAGCCGTAGTAGCCTCCTTCAAGGCTCATGGCGTTATAGCCCAGACTTCGCAGCTCCTCCGCAGCGGTATCGCTGACATTCCCGCTTTTGCAGTATATTACAACGGGTCTGTCCTTATTTATTAAATGAGTATCTTCTGCGATCTTATCTGCAGGAATATTTATCGCTCCTGCAATATGACCGTATTCAAAATCTTCCTCGACGCGTATATCGACAATGTCATAATCGCCGCTCAGCTCTGTAAGCTCCTTTATAGTAATATTATCCATAACGACCTGCCTTTACGTTAAATTCTACTTTAATTATAGCATATAAATAGATGTTTGGCAAGTACGGCTTACAGAAGAAAATTTGCACTTACATATTGAGATAAAGTACGCTTTAGTTTGTATAGCAATACTTAGATAACTTAATTTAATGGACAGAATAACCAACTGCCCATTAAATTAAGTTATAGATTTAAGATTTAATAATTCCTAATATTGTTCTCCATCGATTGAGATGTTAATATTTGGGGTTATTTCTTTTAGAAAACATATATCTTCTTTTGTCATTAAAGAATTTCCGGTTGAATCTGTGCAGTTATATATGTTTAACTCCTTTAAGTTTTCAAATGCCTCCCAATGCGGTTTAACTAGATTATGTAATGAAGTTAATTTTAAATATTGTACATCTTTTTTTATACTTTCTAACCCCGATAAATCTGTTATCCGATCTGAAATTTTAACATATGTAATTCTTTCAAAACTGGATTCACCTTGATCTTTATACACATTACTTAGTTCTATCTCGCCATATGATGAGTCATTATTATGTCCTATCACAAAAGTAATTTTTTTATCTTTTACGGAGAAATTTTTTTCTTTAAGCATTTTGAGAAATTTATTTGAAAAATTTAAAGCTTCATCAAGACATTTGTTATAATTACATTTATAAACAAAGTTCAGATTTATTTCAATATTTTCATCTGAAATTACATTAATATCTTCAAATTCAAATTGCTAAGGATTTGC
>CAYNPW010000028.1:0-26822 GCA_964399215.1 uncultured Ruminococcus sp.
GTCCCGATTTTAATCCGATTGAAAAAATGTGGTCAAAGATAAAAGCTGTTTTGCGTAAGCTTAAAGCGAGAACGGTTTCCAATTTGGCTGCTGCTGTTAACGATGCCTTTGAATTGATTTCTCCCGACGATTGTTCGGGGTGGTTCTGTTCTTGTTTTATTGGGTGTTAATTTGGGGGATTGCTATAATTCGCTTTTTAACATAACGTCCTCCGTATTTGCTTTCATTTGGCTGAAAAACACTTTTTTCGACAAAGTAGTACCAGCCAAACACCTGCTCTCCCCATAGTTTAAAACTATCGAGAAGTTTAAGGTCAGAGCCATCGGTAAGTGTCAGTTCATTTTCACAATACCTTATCCAACCCTCAACTGCTTCATCGTCGTAATATACACCGGGGTTTGCTATAAGCTCGTCGATTCGGTTCATCTCCATAGAAATTTCTTTGTTTACAGGTATTTCGCCCCGAATAACTGCATCCCGGAACAAGCCGTAATATTTTGGAACGGTAGTATTGGATAACGCCATTGGACATTGCTCCTTCTATTCGCAATTTTAACAAAAAGACTTGCTTTTATTGTCAACATATGGTATAATGAGTTAAATCTAAAGCGCTGCAAGTCAAAATAATGGAGGAAAAACCAATGAATGAACAAACAACTGTACTTACAGAATCCGAAAAATCCCGTGACATTTCAAAAGAGCTTCATTTTGAAGTTTCTCCCGCAGAAAATGTTAATCCAAACAACGGCTACAAAAAGCTCGACTGCAATACTGAGCAGACAATGAGTATGAGTCTGCTTGTTCAGCAGTTACCCGCACTATGCGCCGCAGATGCTTTGCAGGATGCTTATAAGGTCACATTTCCCGAGGGAGTAAGCGGAACGCTCATGCGCCTGCGTCAGGGCGGCTACGGAAGTCCGATACAAAATGAAGAAGGAACGATCGTAGGTCATGCCTCCTTTACTCCTATGTCAGCAGAGGCAGTTCTCTTGGGAGCATTTTCCGCAATGTCCATCGCCACGGGTCAATATTTTCTCACAGAGATCAATAACGAAATGCAGATGATCAACCAGAAAATTGACACCATAATAGGCTTCCTCTACGGCGACAAAAAAGCCGAGCTTCTTTCCGAAATAAGCTTTGCCCAGTATGCATATAAAAATTACAGCGTAATTATGCAGCACAGGGAGCAGAGGATCGCAACAATATCCGAGTTGCAATCTACAAGAAAAACGGCAATGAAAGATATTGAATTTTATCTTTCCGATCTCAGCGGAAAAGTCCATACTGCGGCAAAGGGCTTCGGTGAATTTAACACCCTTTCGGAGGAAGCTCTCCAAATCAAGGACAGCCTTGAATTATCAATGCAGCTTTACGTTATGAGCTGTATCATGGAAGTGTATTATTCCCGGAATTTTGATAAGTCATATCTTGATTATCTTAAAGAAACCGCCGCATTTTACATAAATAAATGTGAAAAACGCATACTCAGCGATTTCAGCCAGCTCAGCGCCAAGGTGGATTCATTCAAGGATCTCCCCATGAAGAAAATAAACACCCAACCTCTTAAGGAAAAATTCGGCAAAGTCATAACGTCCCTGAACAAGGGTGAAGAATCGCCCATGCTGCAAAATCTCGGAACGGTTCTCAGCTTTGCCGATCGGAACAACGAGTATTACCTTAACAGAAAAGGCGAAGTTTACATTAAATGTGAGTAATGAAAATAAACCAAGGGTCTATGAGATTTGCAGACCCTTGGTTTTCTGTTTAATCTTTAATATATTCATCATAGTCGCCCATGCCGATCATCATGTTGACCCAGTCCTTTCCATTTGTTATCGGGTCCGCTCCGAAGTCATCAAGAAGATTTTTTGTATACGCTTCTTTCCATGTTTTTGAGACTTCTTTTATGTACTTCTGTCCTATTTTTAGCGCTTTTGCCTCATTTTACCGGCAAGCGTTAAGCTTCCATCAGCATTCTGGTAGCGTCTTACACCCCATTCTGACCTTTTATGCCGTGGTGGCATAATTCACTTGAATTTGTACGGTTATATTCCTGCATTTTAAATTCCTCCGATCAAAAATAATAAAAACGATTACATTTACGGTAAATCACATCATTGCGTATCCCCCCAAAAAACTGTTTGTAAAATTTCAGCGAATAGACTTGCCGTGATTGCCATTATGCGGTATAATAAAAGAAATATATTAAAATATGGAGCGTGAACCGATGAACGAGATTATTTTAAAATGCGCAGATGTCGTAAACTGCGCTAAAGATATGATTGATAACAAGTTTATCGAAAGCGGGATAAACGTAGAAACGGTTATTTTGCATGCGATAAAAATTCCGGGTGTTAAAATTGACAGAGAAAAATTTCTCAAGAAAGAGCTTTTCGGATATTTCCCCGAATCAGTTATTGATACCGCTATTGCCCGTAATCCCGCATTTGCCGGTGTGCCAAAAGAATTTATATCCACCGTTGCCAAAAAGACCATTACATATGAAACCAATAAAGTATCAGCAATATCTTTTGTCACAGGTATTCCCGGAGGAGTCGCTATGGCTGCCACTGTGCCGGCTGACACCGCTCAATATTTTGGGTTTATGATACGCATAATACAGAAGCTTGCGTACCTTTACGGATATGAAGAATTCAATTTTGACGATGAAGAATTAAAAGACGATACAATGAACCAGCTCCTGATTTTTCTCGGAGTAATGCTTGGCGTTCAGGGAGCAAATGCCGGTGTAAAAATAATTGCTCAAGCTGCTGCACAAAGGGTGGCAAAAAATCTTCCGAGAAAAGCGCTAATGAAAACGGTAATTTACCCTGTAGTCAAAAAAATAGCCCTGAAAATCGGTATCCAGATGAACAAAACAATATTTGCCAAGGGTGTATCTAAGATTATCCCCGTTGCCGGAGGCTTTATAACAGGTGGAATGACCTTTGCTTCTTTTAGAATATCAGCAAATCGTCTGAGAAAAACGTTCGAGGATATGCCAATTTGTGACGAGAACTCGGAATTTTATAGCAATAATATTATCATAGAATGCGATAAGGTAATTGAGAACTAAGAGCCTATGATTTTCATAGGCTCTTAGTTCCGTAGAACCCTAATATAATCCATAGATGATTTGAATTTAATTTTTGCATTTGTCGCTCTTTTGGTAATATGCGTCATAATATGTTTTGGCATATTTAGTAAGTAACTCATTATATTTGTTGTGAATTTTGATTCTGTCAATTAACATCGACAACATTGTTACACCACTTATTATACCTGACAAAGACAGCACCTTTATCCATGTTTTCGTTTCAAGTTTTTTTCATATCAAATTCTCCTCGTATGTTTATTTGGAATTTCTTCCATTAAAGAATATGTAATAATTGCGTAAAACATATGAGGGCATTTATGTAAATCGTTTTATTGTTAACTTCTTAACTCCTTAATGGCGAGTGCAATACCAAGAGCAGAACTTCCTATTGCAAGAGCGCCGCCACCTATATCAAGAACATCTGATAGAAACGCCTGACCTTTTGATACGGTCTTCACGTTCTTACCGAACAAATCGTTATACTGGCGTTCCAAATTTGCCCGATTTATTCTGTCCCTTAATTCCTTGTCTGTCATATTGCTAAGGTCGAGTTTTTCTTTAGTTGTGCCCGACGAGGAATTATTTATGTTCTTAGCCTGATTTATGGCATTAACGGAAGCGTCCAGTAATCTCTTTGTCTGTTCCATTTTCGGAGTGTTTCCGCTTTGCTTTGATAGATTTCGGTATGTTTTTTCGAGGTTCATCCGCTTTATCTCTGAAGAGAGTTCATCATCAGTCATATCAGAAATACGTCTTCTTTTTTTCCCAGCCGCAGTTAAAGTTCCATCGGAATTCTGGTATCTTCTGACACCCCATTTCTGACCCTTAATTCCATGGTGGACTAAATATGAATTATACATTGTCATCCTCCTTTGAAAAACTTGGAGCAATGGAAATTCTCCACTCCAGTTCCGCTATATTGCTTTTGATAGCATCAGCAAGCACCGAGCTTTGAGGGGGGTCGAAAAGTATACGGACTTTCAAATATACATAAGATTTGACCATTTCAAGTCTTGGGTCGCCATGCAGAAAATCAGCCCACGTTTCCTTAGGACCTGAAATTGAAAAGCCGTTTTCGGGTCCGATGCCCATCTGACCGAGTATCACAAGCACCGAATTTATGTGCATAATAATATCAGCGTCAAAGCATTCGTAATCCTCGGTCATGCCGAGGAGCTTTTTTACGGATATGAGAATGCTGTCCATAAAACCCCTCCCTTATCAAAAAATAAAAAAGAGAAAGCTGAACGTAACTCATAGGTCACGTTATAGCCTTCTCTCTCATAAAAGGGGGTGTAATTCCTGCGAAGAAAAAGAAAAGACAATGTTTCCAATGCCTTTTCCTTTAAACCTTATTTCAATACTTTCATTTCGCTGAGAATATCAGCAAGTCGCTCGCCGCTTTTCTTCCTCTGATCGATTTCAGCCCATTCTCTGTTAGTAAGCTCTCTGCGTAAAGCCCAGTAATGTCCAAGTGAACGGTCATAACTCGCCATTTTTCCGAGCCCCCAGCCAAATGCAGCAGCGCCTATAACAGCAGGTCCCAGAATAAGGATCATATCCTTATTGTTTCTGAACCAGCCCTTGACATCCTCGATTTTACGGTTGAGCTTCTCCCGTCTTTCAGCCTTTTTCATCGCCTTTTCAAGATCAGCAACCGTACATAATACTTTCATAATAAAAACTCCTTTCAAAATTTCAAGTAACCTTATCGGTTTCATTAAAGGAATTGCAGATTTTGCGAAGAAAAAGAAAAGCCTGTGTGATTACAAGCTTTTCTTAAAGTGGAAAGATTACTCTTTTTCTTTTGCATCGCAAGACTTACCATCTGTACACTTATGCGTGTACTTTATGCTGTGCTTTCGGCAGAATTCCTGCGCCCATACATCTCCGTTGTTAGCAAGCGCAGCTAAAGACCTTTTCGCAATTTCGCATGCAGTGCATTCAACCACCTTAGCCGCAAATTTTCCGAGTCCCCAGCCTAATGCGATTGAAAATGCTATTTTGTGTACACACTTTGTTAAGTCTTTGATTTCGATTTCCATATAGAAACCCTCCTATAAAAAATAATAGAGAAGGTACAGGTGACTGCCCATCGAAAACAGTCCGTTAAGAGCGTTTCACGCTCCACCAGTGGACATGGTCTGTTCCCATGCTCCTTCGTGTCTCACATCCTTCTCATAATATAGCTTGCAAATTTTGCGAAGAAAAAAGAGAAAATGCCCGTTAAGAGCACTTTCTCTTTCTTTCGTTTAAAAACTTTTCTATATTGATTGGAGTGGCTTTTTCTGACATTCCGTCCAATATATATCTGGAAAATCCACCATAATATGAAACTCTTTCTGAATCTTTATCTACAACCCATATTGTTCCTTCGTCATTTGGATTAACAATCTTAATTTGAACGTAATAATTGTTTCCATATTCTGTAAACAATGTTATAGGCTGGCAAATTATTTCTTCTAAAGTTTCATATACAGGGCAACCAGATCGTTTGCTGATATACATATACTTATTCACTCCTTCCTATAATAGCGTTTGTAAATATTGCTATTTTATTATGCCCTTTAACCCATCAAAATTGATTTCCGCATTGTCAAGACGTGCTAACTGTAAATTACCTTGTGGGTCTATGTGTTTCCAATAGACATCAAGTTGTGATCCAATTGTTCCTTCCTTAAAATCAATAAATGTAACTGTTCCATTCTCAATTTTCCAATTAAAAGTATGACCGCCATTTCCGCCAAGCCATTGAATTCCGCATACCCCTTCGGCATTATCACCGAAGCGTTTAATCAGCATTTCTTCTGCGTCCTTTTTGGACTTACCAAATTTGATGGCAGAGCCGTCAATAGTTTTCACGTTTTTAAAGCATTGTTCAATAACTCCGTTTTGATTTTGCATTTTTCCACCGGTTGGCTCTAACACTACATCAAAACCGTGCTGTCTTAAATATCCTGCAACAGCAGCGTGGGTACACGTATTTTTTCCATCTTCCATACCCCTATATGGATTAGCATTCTTCAAGCTTTCCTGCAAAGACTCCGGTTTGCTGAGCCGTTTAAGACCTCCGGCAGCGGGCTTGGCTTTTTCATTGAGAATATCCGAAACTGGCTTTTCGGCTATAGAGCCTAACCCGCCGGCTAAAGCGTCTCGTCCGCTCCCGATAAGGTCGTTAAGCTTGCCGGACTTGCCGAGCTTATACGCACCGTATGTAACCAAAGCTCCGGCAGCGACTGTTGCGCCTATTGCAATGGCTCTCTTCTGACCGTCGGTCAGACCCCTGCGTCCGCCGCTGTTCTCATTGTCTTTATTATACCTCTTTTTCTCCTTTTTGTCAACTCCGTTTTTGTCCAAAGATTTCCTCCAGCCTGCTTTTCTCTCCGAAGCGGAATGGTCGCCCGCACCCAGCGGATAGGGCGGACCGTTCTTTTTGCCCCATCTCTGTCCGAGAATACCGTGGTGGTACAATTCGTATCTGTAGCCCTGCAAAATATCTTCCTCCTTCTAATTTATGAAATGGTAATTGAATAAAATGTAAAAACCACTTGACATTATCCGTCTTGCTTTGTATAATAAACTTAAGAATAACATTGCAAGGAGGATTACCATGAATAATATAAGTAAGATTTTAGGGGTAGCTGCACTTTGTATCGGTGCTGTTGCTGTTACCATAGCCGGTTTTGTATCTAACGCAAACGGCGATAGGGACGGGAATGACTATACAGATGATGCTGATGATTTGGATTCCAACGATTTTTCTGTAAGAAAGAAGAAAGAATATAAAGGGTACATTCCGGTAGGCTGTGCCGCTTGTGGCGGACCTTATCCGGACTGTATGTCTTCCTGCCCCATATACGATGATTAACTATATGTAATAACGTCTTACCGTCTCCAAGGACAAGTATCGTTTGCGGTTCTCTCTGCTGTCATTTTCGGAAGCAGATTATCATCACTGTAATGTATTGCATTGTGCGTATCAAATGTTGTAATGATAAGGTTTTCCGGATCCCACAGCCTGCTTGTCCTGTTAAGAATATCCTCTTTTGTCAGCGGATTGATGTGATGAACGTACACACTTCCGCAAATCTCATATCCTTCAACTCCAAGGTCACAGCCGTTGTCTCTGATTATCAAACTGTTTCTGAGCCTTCTCCACTCCGCAGAGCTGTAAAACCTCTGGTTTAAATATCGGACAAGCCCGAACGTATCCTCTCCGACCACTCCGTCAAGCTTCAGATACCGAAACCGCTCCTCAAATGTTTTGAATTGTATAAGTTCCGAATATGTTTTCATATGTCATCACTACTGCTACTGCTGTAACTTCTCATAGCGTTAAGCGCATTCTCGTAAAGCTCCTCAACTCTCTGAGCAGAACGAATAGCCTCGGTTTTGGCTTCAAGCAGCTCCTTTTGTTTTTCGAGTATCTCTTTTTCTATTTTTGCTTTGGTAGTACCGAGCTTCAAATAGTGAGTTATGACCTGAGAACTGGCAGTACCGTTTAAAAGCTGTTCTTCGGCAAGGTCAACTGCCCGTGAAATGAGCTGATTCTCTCTTGCTTCCGGGGTCAACGCAGGACGTCGTTTCTTTTGTGCAGAGATTTGGCTATCTTTTACAATCTTTGCCACCACTTTCTGCCTCCTTTTCAAAAGAATATCATAGCTTTAACAGCACTCAGGAGGACTTACAACCATGTTATACTGCCAAATGCCCGAAAGGAGAAGTGACATATGGCTCGAACAGACTGTAAGCCCTCCTGAATGCTGATTTGTTTTCTTAAAATATCCCCCGGGGAAAAAATTAAGGCCGGGCGAAATGAGGAGGGGGTGTGTTTTCGGTGTACCCCCTCCCCCCTATATAGGGTTTAAGATACATTTGCTCCGACGGTTCTTGTTACCTTCTTATAGATGTTGAAGGGGTCATATTTTATTATTTCGTCTATCGCACGTTCGACTTCTTCTATGTTTTCCTCATCTGTAAACTGTTCCGATGTCCTTGCAATTCGTCCGAGATACTCACATGAGTTGTAGCCTTTTTCGATGTCGAACATCAGCCACGAATCAAACTGTGTGAACGGATCATAAGGGTTGTCATTGGTAGTAAGTCTGCATTCATAGTTCATGACCGGTTGCCTCCTATATGTATTTCGATACCGTTGAAGCCGATATACCGACAGCATCGCCTATCTGCTTTGTGGTGTAACCCGATGATTTCATTGCCTCTATCTTTGCAATCTTAGCGGGACTGAGTTGTGTGGAAGAGCGTGGAGTAGCTCTCTTTCTGATAGCGTCTATGTCGGTATGGTCAAGGATCATGGACAATTTGTTCTCACTGATCGCTCCTGCCTGAATAGCTTCCCATTCACGGTCGGTTATTTCGATAAGCGTTCTTTTTGCCCCTACTTTCTTTCTTGCGTTTGTGAGTGCCTGCTGAGACGCCTTTTTTATTTCGCCCTTGGTCATATCGGGGTACTCTTTCTTTTTGGCTGCTATCACCGAATTCGCAAGGAGCTGCGCTCTTCTTTCACGTGGTGCATTTTTAAGTGATGCATTAAGCTTTGCTTCCAGTGAATCACATTCCTTTTGGTATGTTTCCTTTGCCGATTTGTCATATTTTATTTTGCCGGTGCTCATCATTTCTTTTCGTGCCTGATTTCCGAGAGCTTTCATGCGATTTGCATAATTGGCATAAGCTTCTTCCTGAGGAGTTCCCGATGAAAGGGTGTACGCATCACGGGTCTCCGCCATTTTGGTGCTTGCTTGTGTGCGGAGCTTGGTTTTTCCGTTTTTATCGGTATACTCGATACGTTCTTCCTTATAGCTTTTTTCTCCTGTAGTAGGGTCAATAATTGGACTTCCTCTTCTTTTAAGAACGGATACCTCCGATTTAGCACGTGAAATAAGTGTTGACGCTCCCTCGTGATAGCGTCCGTTATCGTCGTAATTCCCCTGATACTTCTTTTTCAGTGCAGAAATACCGTTATCTCTTTCCGACTGCTTGTAATCGAGCTTATGCTTTTCGGCGTCAATAACGACCATTGAATGCCGCACCGCTCTTGAAATTTCGTCCTGAGGAGCGCCCTTTAAAGTCATATCGGTTATGAGATTGGAAACAATTCCCATTTCGGTCTGGGTCTGATTACTGCTCATGACCTTGATCTTATTTCCCGAAGCGTTTATGTAGTCGTCTCCGACTTTTTTAGTTCCGTATTCCATTTTAGGGTCGAAGCCTTCAAGTCCCTTTAAAGGAGGGGTAGAGGTTATTCTGATCTTGCTGTTGACTGGTATTACCATAACAGTATCGCCGTCAAAATCCGCTCCCGAGAGACGTTCAGCGACCTTGCTGTTGATACCTATTGCGTCCTTCGGTGATGTTCCGAGAACTGATTTACCCTCTGCAATCTTGTTATTGACTGTCAGGATCGGTATTTCAAAGGTTCCGCCGTGAGGATATCTTATAAGAGCTACCTTTTCTCCGTCATTGTAATTCGGAGCATAAACCTCTGTGTCATTTACAGAGGTCAGAGGAAGTATGACCTGATACTTTTGTCTCGGAAGAGCAGCCGCCTTCAGATGGACAGCCGCAGAGTCACAGTCATCGCTGAATGATTGAAGTAGTTTTTTCTTAACAGTGGGGTTTGTAAGAGAGCATATCTCTTCGTATTCCTGCTGCTTGTCCGCAGCGGCAAGGTCAAGCTGTTTATTGATGAGCGACATACTTTGTTTAGAAAGGAACTGAGACGGAAGATGGTCGCTCCAGTCATTCCAGTCGCCTTCCTCAGCTCTTTTGTTGATAAGTGACAACTGCTTATTGCCGTCCTTGTCAATATAATAGCTCTGACCGCCCGCTTTGATAAGCGAACCGAACGGATTGTCAGGGTCGTTCTTTATATCTTTAAGAACATCACCCATTGGCGTACCCCGTTTCTTATTTGTATTAAATACAACATCAACTCCATAAGGCATATTGTCGGAATATACAGCCATGCCTTTGAGATACTTGTTGTTATCAACCATAATACGGACCTGTGCGTAATGAGAACCGCCGAGGTCAAGATCGTCAACACCTCTTCTGATTTCTATGACTCCGTCCTTCTGTAATCCGCCTTCTTCCGCATAGTTGATTTTAAGACGGCTTGAGTCCATACTTTTGGGATAAACAAATTTGTCAAATGTCTCGCCGTCGTCATGAGAAACGTAATCTACTACCGAATGAACGTTTTCAAAATTATAAATTTCCTTATGCTCGGTTCCGGGAGGACAGATAACCTTCACATTTGTCTGCTTTCCTTTGTTGGTTACTTGCGGAACGCCTCCTCCGTAAACGGGATAGCCCTCTGATTCGAGAATATAAACTGCCTGATTGAGTTTTTCCTTTGAAATATTGAGTTCTCTCTCAACGCCTGTTCCTATGTCAATCATGCCTTTTTCGTCAATCTGTTTTTTCAGAAACTCGGCTGTTTTCTGCGCCTTGCTCATTCTTATTTCGGAATTTTCATTAAGCAGCGCTCTTACGGAGGAATCGTTATTATATCCCATTTTTTCGGCAATCTCATTAAGCGAATATCCATGCGCCCGCAGGCTTTTCGCCGTTTCAACATCAAGCGCTCTCCTTGTGGATTTTGCAACTGCCTTCTGTGCTCTGAGCTGTGTAGTGGACATTCCGAAAGATCCTGCAATTTCAGCCTCGCTCAGTCCCTGCTTTTTAAGCTCGTCAATACGGCTGAGGAAATCTCCCGAATGCTGGTAAGGGTTGTCGCCTGAACCCCAAGGATATCTTCCAGAATGTCTCGGAGTACCGTAATGCATGAGAATATCAATGTCTTTTTCATACGGGATCATGTGTTATTCCTCCTCTGATTTTATTTTGTTTATCACCTTATCAAACGAAATGATCTTATCCATTATCGGAACGATATCCTCTGATGTGGGACTAAATATCAATACATCGTCTGACTGATAAAGCCTCAGTTCAATTTTTATGTCAGACGGTTTATAACCATATTCCAGACAAAACAGTGCGGCATATACTTCAAGCTGCTCCATATGCGCAGGAGTTATACCTGTTTTAAGGTCGTGTATTCTCAGCATTTTGTCACGGAACATTATCGCATCTGCTGTTCCGAAAGCATTGTCCGAATAATATAAAATCTGCTCCGGTATCATCTTGAAGCCGATAGCGTCATTTACATACATATTCAGGGTTTTCTGAGATTTCGGCAGACGCTGTTTCAGCCGGATACACTGAGCTGCGAATTCATGCAGAACTGTTCCTTTCTGAGCGGCAAGAAAATTCAGGTATGCATCCTTAATTTTATCTTTGCCGTAATTTATCCAGTGGAATTTGCTTGCTCCGAGGAAAGCGTGCTGCCCCTCAAGATTTGAGTGTTTGTTCCAGTTCACGTAAAATATCCTCCTTATTTTCGGGGTATATGAATTTTGCAAACGACATTCGGTTCATCAGCTCAACATAATATTCCTGATTCGGGCGCTTTCTTGAATTTCTATTGCGCTTGCATTCAAGCGCTGCCCATTTGTTTTTGTAAAGTATAAGAAGATCGGGAATACCCTGTAAATATCCGGGATCGTTTTTAAGAACAATACAGCCGTCAAGAAGCTGCTTGATGTCTTTAATAAGCTTCGACTGAAAATCTCGTTCCCGTTTCACTCACGACCCACCTTTCCAAGAAAAATAAAAAGAGAAAGCCAAGCGTGACCGATAGGTCACATTATAGCCTTCTCTCTCATAAAAGGGGGTGTAATTCCTGCGAAGATGCCGCTTTGAAGAATATCAATGCAAATAAGAGTATTTTTTGCTTAAAAATATTGCTGTGCCCGGTTGCCCACTTTTTTTCGCATATTTATATATAAAATATATATTTTTTCTCGCAATTAGTTAAAGAAAAAAGTGGGAAAGTGGGCAGAAAGCCCGCAAACGACGTAGGGAAGCCGTTTTTCTCTGCCCACTTTTGATTTTAAAAGTGGGCATAAAGTGGGCAACCGGGCATAAAAACGGGCATTTTTCCGTTAGTTTTTTTTTGTTCGGTGAGCGGATTATACGGAAAATATCCATTAAAAAATGCTGCTGCCCACTTTGTCTGATTCAAAAGCGGGCATATCTTTCATGCATTTTTCATAATATTTTCTGTTTTGTTTTTTTGTTTCTTCATCGGATAATATAAGTTTGACCGTACATTTTTCTGCCGGGCACGGTCGGGGAGTGCCGGTAATAAGCAAATAATGGCAGGCTTTCAATCCGAGCCCGAAATATTTATAGTAAAAACAATTACCGCAATCATTCTTTCCTCCTGACAGATTTTTTCTTTTCATAGTAAAACCGTCCTTTCAAAAATAAAAAAGAACCCGTTTCCGAGTCCTTACAACAAATGTTTTATTGCCTTTCCATGTTCCATCGTTCCACATCGATGCCAATTTCTTTGAGCTTGTGAGTACAAAGCCAGCTTTGGTCGGAAATATCCATTTCATACCATTCTATCAGATGGTCCATTGTATCCGAAAACTCATCAAAGAATCTTCTCAGCCTTTTCCTTCCGAACCCAAATTTTTCGTGCAGCACCCACAAAACCATAGCGTCTATCTCAAGGGTATTTTTACGGTCGTATTCGGCAAGCTGACGTTTTACCTCCTTGTCAAGAGCTTTTCTTTCTGCGCTTGACAGACTTGCCCCGAATGCTTTACTCTTGCTTCTCTTGATGTTCAATTACAATTGCTCCTTTCTTGTAAATATCGGTATAAAAAGAAAGAGCCGAGATAATTCTCAGCTCTCAGTAATTTTAAGCTTGCCGTTGTTACAGGTTTCGGTGCATTCAGGATATCCGGGAAATCCACAGGCTGTGCAAAGCTGGCAGTGTCGGACTTGGTCGTCGGGAATATACTGATCTTCCTCATATTCTTCAACGTCCCATTTACCGTTGATCTTAACAGGTTTACACACAGTATGATGTATTACCATAAATAAGCCCTCCTTATCCTATTTAACTTATTATATCACATAAATTTATAAAAGTAAAGAGCCTTTGTAAATAAAGACTCTTTACCGTGCGAGGGTACTTTGATTCCGTTATGAAATCAGAATCCTGTAGCGTTCTCTAAGTTCAGCATATGTTTTTTCGTCAAGCTCTGCGCTTATCATGTAGTTAATCTTACCTTTGTTGTTTTCCACAACTTTAACGTAAAATATAACATTTTCAGCGTAAAGCATTTTCAGACAAATGCCTAACTGCTTAGAATTCACAGCAAGAAAATCCTTCATCGGACTCACCTCCTTCCCCTCATAGGATACAGTGTAAATTTTGCGGAAGGGGATTGACAAATATAAAATCCGGTATATACTGTATATAGGTACTGTGAAAGGGCGGTGAAAAAATGCAAGCAACTAATATCACGATAATAATATTCAAATTCTTATTTGATTTAGGACGTGATTATTTAAACGGCTTGGCTAATGGACGTAGTGAACTCCATGTTTCAGGCGGAAATTTAAGGGTTATACATAATAATGTTGACTTAAAGATTTCACTGAGACCCGGAGTACCGAAATACGATAGCCTTTTATCTGAAAAAACAAGCGGAAAGTAATTTGCAAAGACAGGGGATTGAGTGCCAGCTCTTTCTCCTGTTTTTTTTTTTTTTTTTTTTCACCGTCCTGTCACAGTACCTATAGTGCAGGCTACTGATTTTTGATTTCAGCAACCATTTCACGTACCGATGCCACAAATATAATAAATGGTAATACGGATAATGTTAAATCTCTGTCACAGAAAATCATACCAACAATAAATGCTGTAAACCAGAATATAAATGCGGATAAAACCGTTTTGTACATTTCTTTCATTTTGCTTGTCTCCTTTTTATTTACTTACTGTTCCTTGAAATGACTGTGATTATATCGGAATGAGGAAGACTCTCGACCCATTCACAAAATATAATCCACTCGTCAAGCTTATGGTCGTATCTGGAGTGGTATATGTTGCTCAGCGTTTCGTAGCTGAGCATTACGGTTCGCTTCTGATTATAGCTTGAAGGCAGAAGCTGTATTATCTGCCACCAACAACCCTTGTCCTTTGTTTCAAGATAACGCTCACGATTTGCATTAAGTTCAACTACAGTGCGTCCGAGAATGCCTCTTGAGTCTGCACTTAAATGCTCATGCGAAAAATCATCAAGGATAAAAGGCTTTTTGTGGATCGTATGCATGGTGGAGCAACTGTTTGCAACAGTGCCGACCTTATATGTATCAAACTCCTTCCACCAGTACAGCGGAGCAAGAATATCCATGTACACAACGAGCATTCTTCTGTATTTTGCGTGAACAGGACCACCCTTCGAGAGCGTCAGCATAAGATCATGGTCATTTTTCCCTAATGCAATACACTCGGTGTTTTTGTAAATTATAGAATCGGAGTTAGCCCAGCTATTATGCGGGTTGCGCATTCCTCTTATAGCAGAGCCAAAGCCGACGACCTCAACATTACTTATTTTTATCATTGCTGTTACCTCCATTATTTATTACGATGATGTTGTTAATATCAGTCTTACTCTTAGTTCACTCATTTATATACCTCCAAATTTCTTTAAAACGAATTTTTTATAGAGGTTCCCTTATGTATTAGTAGTTCGTCACTAAAGTTTCAATGTCTTTACTCTTATCTTTTTTGTGGTAGTTACAACTATTATAGTCACAATTGAGATAGTGGATATTGTATTTTTCTATCCATTTATCAAGCAAAGGATTATCATATTTAAGGTTGTTGGATAATGCCCAACAGATTTTTTTCTCGTCGAGAGTATCAAGAAGATTCAATAGATCTTTCTCGTCTTGTTCTGTCCATCCGCCCTGCTCATTATATGAAGCGACACTATTGAAATAAGGTGGATCGCAGTACACAAAATCATTTGATTCAAATGTGTATTCCCTAAAGTCTTTAGCGTAAAAATCAATGCTCATTTTATGTATTGTCTCTACAAATTCTTTTAGCTTACTTTGTAAAGATTTATTGTAATATCTTTTCCCGTATGGCATATTAAAATTGCCTTTAGAATTAAACCTTATTTGATTGCTAAACGAGCAAGTAATAAGAGTATAGAATTTTACCCAATCAGGATTGTTATTGTAGTCTTCTCTTAACTTGATATACTTCTGCTTATTATATGATTCTAACCCATCACTTGAATTGCAGCCATATGTTTCATACCCTTTTATGTCTGACCTGATTAACTCATAATGTGTAATAGTATCAAGAATCGCCTTATGAATGCTTTCATATTCATTTTTATAAAATTGTTTCAATAATTCTACTACCCGACCGCAAACGTCATTATAAACAATATGTTTTGCTTTTACGTTTACCCCGACATTAAAGCCACCGCCAAACAGATCAACAAATGTATCTATCTTCTCTGGAAATAACGGAACAATCTGCGGCAACAGTTTATACTTACCACCCACATAGTTAAGTGGAGATTTTATATATGTATTACTAATTTTCAATCACTCCTTATATTGTTTGCACTTGAAAGATAACATATTACACTAAAGCAATTAAACCGCCATAATTTCCTTGCTCGGAAGTAAACTTAGCCATCTTGGTACTTCTTAAGTTCCGGCATATGTACCCCTCCTTTACATAGTACGAACAAGCCCGCCATTAACCGCTCTGACTCCTATACTTCCCATGTCGTCGCAAAATGGGTCATCAAGATTTTTACACATAACAAGCGGCGTATTGTTATGAATGTCTTCGTCATCCATCTCCCACTCGTCCTTGTACGGCGAAACGAAAAGCATATTAAAGCAAGTTCCAAACTCGGCATGAGAGATAATAACGTGATAGACGAGATACGGGACATCATGCCCATTCTCAAACTGGCGAACTATCTCCATCCGCTCCTCGTTAAGCTCGTAAAGAGCACCCTGCTCCTGAGAACTCCATACTTTGCCTTCCTTGAATGCGTCTATGCATTCTTTCATGAGACCAAGCTTTTCCATTCGCTTTATTGCCTCATTTTTCATTTCTTCCATTGTTGCCAACATAATTAACTTCTCCTTTCAAAATATCAATGTGGTATTAAATTACCACCGCTTTGGACCAATCGGTTTTCCGACGGTTCCTGCTGATTCGTCTGATGATGTAGCTCTGAAGTGAGCATTCTCATGCTGAGGATACATAAACTCGAACATAAGATAATTCGCAGCATCGCACAGATATTCGGTATTACCCGTTTCAAGATACTTCCGAATGCACAGATCATGTGATTTTATGGCGTCAACGCATTTAGCTCCAAAATTGTCAGCAGCGGAACCGTACTTATGATAGCTTACCTCAACTCTGTTCTGCCTGAGAATATCAAACTTGTCCGAGTATTCCTTTGGCATTTCCTGACCTATTTTAGACATTGGTTATCCCTCCTATCAAATATCAGCGGCAAGCATCTGATAGGTGTCTATCCTTATTTCTTTTTCATACATTAAATATCAATCCTCCACAAAAAAAGCAAAGAGCCCAAGTTTATTTAAACCTGAGCTCTATGCCTTATCTTATCTAAATAAAACCAAATCAATAGTGTACGATCGTCCTCCTTTCTGCAAGGGTATTCGCCTAAGAAATAATTGTTATAGATTTTATCTCGTTTTCATTAAAACGTATCGGATAATCCCTTTTAGGACAATCGTCCAAAATTATACCGGACAAACCTTCCGGTTCATTGTCATCGGGGTAAATATAGTCGCCGACTATGCCTATAAATTCTTCGTTATCAACGGCTATGAGTCTTACCTTTTTACCTTCTAATTGTTGACTTAGCTTCATTTACTTCTCCTTTCTGCAAGTGGGATAAATATGTGTTCCAGTCTTGGAATATACAATTATCGCATTATTGGAACGAGTTTCAACACCTGTGTTGTTGTCCACGTAATACCCTATCGTTTCAGCATTCGTTACTCTTTCCTGCCGTGTCCAATTACCAAGTCTGTCAATAACCAATTCTCCAGTCCCGCTGAGCTTATTAACCAGTTTCTGCGCATACGCCACATCTCCGTCAAGATAGCTTCTTCCGGGAATATGCTCCGACTTCGTGTGCCGCTTTTGCTTTTCCTTGTTAATTGTTTTTGAAATCTTCCCTTCTCGTATTTCTTTTTCTATTATACTACTTGATGAAGATTTTTTCAACCTCTTTATATGCCCAAGCTGTTCCGGGGTGCGTCTGACACCCCATTTCATACCTTTTATACCGTAATGGCATAATACACTGACCTTGGCAAAATATGATTTTACCCATTTTCTGCCAATTATTATGTACTTGTTATTCAAAATATACCCCTTTTATACATAGTATCTCAGACTTTTCTAAGGTAAACTTCATTACCTCTTATAGCAACCTTAATATGCTGAAATCCCGACCTTCTCACAGCATTCCCTAAGCAACAGTAACATACCCTTGCCGATTTGTAATCGTAATCGGTGAACTCTATCTTAACGATATTGTCATCGCCATTTACAAACTCAGCAATCATGTCCTGAAGCTCATGTCTTCTCCTCCTTGGAATTTCGTTAACAGGTACCATTTTCATAATAAATTTTCTCCTTTCAAAAATATAACGGTTTCCCATAAGACAACGTGTAAAAATGCGGACGATTACTTCCTACTCATAAACCGTGTTTCGTTGAAATCCTTTTTAGCGTTAAGTGCCTTACTTATGGCAAGGTCTATTCCCGAACGGGATTTCAGATGATAATAATATAAATCGGTAAACGGTGTATTAAGCCTGTCAATACGCCCTTTTGCCTGAGCGGTCATTTTGTAGCTGTAATTCTGAGAGTAGAATATAATAGTGTCTGTTTTAACACAATTCCACCCTTCCGCTCCCGCATTGTACTGAACAAGATACACCCAGCTATCCGATTCGGGAACAGGCTGATGCTTATGTCCGTTCCATTCAGCTATCTCGACATTAGCTCCGTAGTAAAGACTGCGGAGAATATCAAGCTCGTAATCAAAATTGTAAAATATAATTGCCTTTGGGTGCTTTTCAAACAGCTCAAGCACCGCCGTCTGCCTTGACTCGTCGGAATTGACAATGCGTCTGAGCTCATAGCAGACTTCGCTTGCATTTTCAATAGGCTTGTCCGTTCTGCTGTTCCATCTGTTTCTGATAATGTCCTTATAAGCCGAAATATCATACCTTACAAAAACATCTTCGTCATGCGAAACAGTCTGCCGCTCAAAATCCATATTAACAAGAATACGGTTTCTCAGGCGCATAAGCCTGCCTGTATTCAGATAGCGGTCAATTTTCGGAAAACCGTTTTTTCTGTTATATACAACGTGTTCCCTCTCAAACTCTGTACGGTTTTTGTAAAACCCGTTTGCAATGAATACGGGAATATAATCCTGCCATGTGTCACCGGGAGTTGCTGAAAGCAGTATCCAATCGTTTTTCTTGGAAATTTTCAGAAATGACTTTACCCATGCTCCCTTACCGACGACACGCTGTTCATCAAATATAAAGAACGAGTTTTCAGCATTCACATATTTTCCGATGTTGTTCCACGAATCCACAACGACCTTGTTGGCGTACAAATTTGCTTCATGGTCGGTGGATAATAAGAAAGGAAGCATTTCTTCCTCCCATTCAAGAGTGTCACGCTTCCGGGCTGTTGTTATTATGTAAAGGTCCTTCGGAGGGTCGCCCATCGGCACATACTCGTCCTCATTGATCACTCCGCTTTGCTCATTATAATAATAAGCAAGGGCGGTGCGGGATTTTCCGCTCCCAACTCCGCCGCACAGGATACAGCCGTTGTGCATTCGTTTGATTGCATCAAGCTGATAATCGTATAAGTTTATTCCTGCTATTTTAATGACCTCCTTTTCGGCAGAAAAAGGAGAAACACCGGAAAGTGCCTCTCCTTTACAAATATCAATGCCCTGTCAAGACATTAAAGATCACTGTATTTATCTGCAAACTCATCCTCTTCGATTACAGCGTACATGGTCTTCAAATATGCCTTGACGCCTGTCTTTCCATTAACCTCCCACTGATACGGGCTTATAGTAAGGTCGACGTTAATGATGTCCGCATAGTCAAGACTTCCGACGGTCTCTTCATTAAGAAGTGTCTTAGCCTTTCTCGTTACAATATACACCTTGGGAGGAACGTGGTCATAGCTTATCGCAACCTGAATATAATGCCTTGGTTCGTCGCCTTCGTCCCTCGGGGCAAGAACTTTGACATTCCAGCCATCGTCAATAAGCTGCTGAACCTTGTCCGGTGTTATGATAACACAGAAATTACGGTTGCCTGAACGATTAAAGCGTGTTTCCTCACCGCGGAAATTTCTGAATAAAATCTCAGCATTTTCAATAACAATATTGTTTACATTTGACATAGTAAATTACTCCTTTTCAAAACGGTAAAATATCATAACCACGGTCACATTCTATGTGAAATTGGTCATATATAAAGTTTGGGCATTCATAACAGCTTGTGAAGTCTTTGCTCCCGCACTCGGTAGCGGTAGGCGGAGGTTTATCGTCCGAAACAAAGCCGTCAAAGCTTCCATATTTTCCGATAGCGTCGGCAGCGTCATCAGTCAGTCCTCTGAAATAGGAAATATCAATGTCATCTTCCCTGTTAAGGCTCTTTACCATCTCCGCTTCAAGCCAACGATATCCTTTTGTCCCCGGTGCGGCATAATATTTTCCGTCGCTCATTCGATAAAGCACTCCGCCGCCTTTTTCCGGAGCAATCGGACAGAAATTGCCGACCCTTCCTACAAAAATATAATTGTGCTCATCTTCGGGAAGCTTTTCGTTCATATCGAGATATAAATCGCCCTTTGACACTGAAAAGGCTACGCACATATCCTCAAAATTGACAGGCTCCTTGCTGAAAAGTGTCTTGAACACATACGGAACAGCAAACTGCTTTCCCGTTGCTGTCCATTCGCCTGCGTGCTTGCCGTCCTTGTATTTTGCAATATAAACGGCATCATTTACAAGACACATTTTTTCATATGTAGCCTCGTGTTCAAAGGTGTAACCGTATCTTTTGCCATATTCAGCCACGAACTCGATGATCTCGGGAGTTGCATTGGGGATTTTAATTGAATCCGTCTTTATGTGGGCGACAGTAAAGCCTCTCTGCTGAACCTCGTGTTTCAGATTTATCATGAACAAAGCTCCACGCTTTGCCACAATATTATCAATATTGCGAGGATCCCTGAACGGATTTTCAAAGCCTGCGGCAGTAAGTCCGTATACAGAGTTTATTGCAGTTTTCAGGGCATTGGCAAGGTCCTTAGAAGACATTTTGCCGTCAATAACCTTCTGGATATACGGAGTAAGCTTTCCCGAAAGTATCTTATTCACATTATCCCAAGCCTCATGTTTTATGTCTACTCGTCCGTACACAATATCACAGAATGCAGATGTAAATTCAACTCCGAACAGACATTCGGATATAATGCTGTGCGGATGCATTGACGCAATATCGAGCAAAGCAACATTCCTGTAAATTCCCGGCTCGGCGTAAACATATCCGCCCTCTCCGACTTCCTCGCCTCTGTATGTGGATTTTCCGTATTCGTATTTATATCCCGGAAAATACGGTAAAAGCGATTTTTCACCTCCGTCGTACCCTTCATGGGTCTGTGCCATCATTTCGGGACAGGTTTTTGTAAGAAAACTCATAACGTCGGTTGTGAGCGTCTTGACAGGTTTCGACATATCACGGTAACAGAAACTGCTCTGAGGGTTTTTTTCTCTTCCGAATATAATTCTTGTGGTAAGAGTGTTTGTAGTGTCATTAACACTCATATCCGCAAGGTCGGCAAGTATCTGTCTTGCTGTAAAATCTGCGCTGAGATACTCAAACGCCGCTTCGGTCGCAATAACATCGTTGTCACAATACTCTGCAACTTTCTCCCAAAGCTCTTCGGGAACGGGCTTGTCCCAAGGAAGTCCAAGCTCCTGATGGTGAATGCCCATTTCTATTTCAAGCTTTTTCAGAGATTTTTTATTTCCTGCTGAAGCAAAATCGTAAATATCAGTGTACGAGACATTGTATGCCTCGCCGAAGAAGCAGTCGGGGCTTCCCGATATTATCTTACGGCTGAGATTATAAAGCTGCTCGTTTGTGTAACCCATCATTCTTGCATAAATAATGTGGTTGTCATAGCGACGATTGTTAAACCCCACAAGTCTGAACTTCATAAGGTTTTCCATATCCTGCGGAGTAGGATTTATCATTCGGACTACAGGCTTGTCCTTACCCTGCACCTTAAAATTGCATACAAAAAGATTAGGAAACACCTCGACATCAAAAAATACAAGTTTGACATCTTCGGTGTCCCTTAAACCTTCTGACTGCTCTTCCGATCTGAAGTGCATTTTATTAACAAGCTTAATGCAATAGTCTGCGTTATTTGTGCTGTTAGCTGCAAACGCCAGAACCGCACTTCGCATATCCGTAACGTCATAAGACATACCTGAGGCATATGCGTCCTCAAGAATTTTAAATATAAAATCGACAGACGACTTCGTATTCGGATGAACCTCTTTATTGAGATTTTTCTTTATCGAATTACGAAGATGCCTCTCACTTTTAACAACATCACGATTTACCATCTTTTCTCCTTTCGTTGGTAATCCTGAACTTATTTCGACTATAGGAATATCATTGCATAGCGTAAGCTTTCGCCTTAAAGCGCTGTTTCCGTTAAAGACCTTTATTTCAATATGGTCTGCATATACACGGCTGAGCTTTGAAATATCTCCCGTATAAATATAATGAAGATGAACGCCGCTTCCGCTTTTGCTGAGCTCCGCATATGTGGGCGGAAATTTACCTGCTGCCTCAAGGTTTTTCTCAAGGCTTTTTCCGCCCCCTTCATCGGGAATATCAAAATCTATTACAATGTGATTTTGGGGGACTTTGACATAATGAAGCCGTTTAGTGTCAATATCACACAGCTTGGTACCGACCTTTTCCCATTTCTCGGTTGGTGTACCGCCCGATGAAGCATACTGAGCCGGACAATCGGCATATTCCTTGTCAAGCAGTGAAATATCACAGTCCAAAGAAAGCCTGAACACATCTTCATTGCTTTCAGACTCACATTTCACTATATCATCAAACTTGTCGGAACAAAAGCCCGAATAAAAGCTTCTGACTCTTGTTCCGTCGTCAAGGACCGTTCTTTCACTGTAATCCCTGAAGTAATTTTTCAGTTCCTCCTTAAATATCATTTGCGAATACGGATAAGTAACCTTAGCTTCATCGCAATAGTTTTTATACATTTCCCATGCCCGTTTCAAAGTCGTACTGTTCTCATTGATGAAAACGGGATACGACTCCATAATAAAGTTATAGAAATTGTTTGATGCACCAAGCATTGTTATCGGAATATAATTGTCATATCTTCTCGGATCCGATAAGTACACGTCCCTGCAATGCGCAGCAATAGCGCCCAGTTCAAATCCGATCTGTTTCATAACTGCGTTGTATTCCTTTGCGCCCAGTTTATTTCCCGATGGCGATACATCTATCAGCCGTCTTATCAGACCCGATTTTGCATCGGTTATCCTGACGGGTTTGTTCGTTCCCATGAACAGAAAGCAGTTAAATCTGCTTGCATATGTCGATTTGAACTTTTCGTTTACCGTCATAAGCTCATGAGAAACCAAGCTGTTAAGCCTTGTGTTATCCTCAATATGCGATAAATCGCCATCGTGCTGAATGGCAACAAGCGGGTTTGTTCTGAATGCCTCAAGGGCGAAGGAATTGTTTGACGAGCCGAGACTTTTTGCGTCAAAAACCGAATAATATCCGTCAAAAAGCATTTGGATAATGTTCAGGACCGTTGATTTTCCGGTTCCGGCAGAGCCGTAAAGCACCATGAATTTCTGGAGTCTTTTTGAGTCGCCTGATATAACGGAACCGATAGCCCATTCGATTTTTTGCCGCTCACTGTCGGAATACAGTGTGGACATGAGTCTGTCGTAAGCGGAAATATCACCGCTTTTAAGCGGATACGGAAGTTTTTTGCTGGCATAGTCGGTTTTTACAGTATGCGTATCTGAAAATATTAGCTTTTCGTCCAGCATATGGAACGAATCCCGCATCTGCTTCTGGCAGTATTTATGCCAAGAGTCGATCATTCCCGATTCGGAGTCCCACAAATGCAGTATCTTTACTCCACCGTCAAACCGATCCTTGTTTTTTTCGGCATAAATATCAAGCTCACGGTCAATAAGACGAATGAGATCATGCTCATCAGTTGACCAAAGACCTTTTTCCTCTATCCACACTGCATAAAAATCTCCGCCTCTTATCATTAAGTCGGAGCTTTTTCCGATGATAAACCTTGGGTATATCTCTATAGTCCCTTTTTTATTTGAACGGGTCGAGATAACCATAAAGTCAAGCATCGCCTTCGTGATTCTCCCTTCTGAGCTTCTCAATGACCCTGTCCTGCTCGCAAATATCAAGATGGTTTTTAACGGCGCAGAGTGTGAGAACTGCGCACAGAACGGTAAGCGAGCGGTTAGCTCTGTTCAGCCGTGCGATTCGCTTTTCCAAGCCTGCGAAATGCTTTCCGATACCTGCAGTATCAATAATTACCGTTTTTATCATTATAAACGCTCCTTTTCATCTTTTGGGATTTATTTCATGTTCTTTTCGGGTAGATCACAGCGTCAAGATACCACATCATCTGATACCATATTTCAGTGGTTCGCATATCATGTCTGCAATTTGGCACTGTAAACAACGATCCGCTGCCGTTTCTCTTAAACTTGCGTTGGAGAATGCAGTTAATGATCCTGTCCGTGTATTTGTAATCAAAATTCACGTCGTCCATATCCGCAAGCCCAAGACTGGATATCATGCTTCGGAACAGCTTTTCTGCTCTGTTATCCGAGTCGGGGTCTGTAATAATGTTTTCCTCGCATCTCAGAGCCAGTGCGCACATCATTTCAAGAACGCTGCACGGATCGGTATCCAGTCTTGCAGCAATATCATGTACAGATTTTTTCGTATCCTGCCCGAACCGATACCGAAGATCAATACCGTCTTCGGCACGGTTTCCGTCCATGCAGATGGTGTACGTGAATTCCTTTTCGTAGAGATAATGGAGAAGCTTATTGTAAGTCACTTGTGCCGCACAGCTTCTGTCGCAGACGTGAGAGCAGATCCACCGAAAATATTCTTCTCTCAGTCTATTCATTTTCCCTCCGCCAGATATGGTTTTGCCTGTATAACATCGGCATAATTTCTTTGGTCAAGAATAACCTCATAATCGACCTTTAATTCGTCGTTTCTCACAAATATAGAGTCGTCCTCATATTCGCCGAAATGATTGAGCGATTCCATACTGATCTCTGATTCGATATCCTCAACAGGCTCATCATTATCATCGGCAAGCGTACCGTCAATATAATAAGTGAGGCTTATCATATCATAATCGTCCTTATCGCCGAATTCCTCGGGTGTAATAATATAAGGCTTCCCGTCCTCTTTTTTTGAGGAATAATTTCTGTAGCCCGTTTCATCAAGCTTGTGAATATAATCGTCCATGCTTGATCTTTCGTATGGCACAGGCTCTGTATGATCATTGTCGTTTTCGGAAATATCATTTTCCGGATTATTGTCATCGCCATGCTTGTTTAAAACATACCAAGCAACGGCAGCGCCCGAAACAAATCCGAGTGCAAATATAATAAATTTATTCATTTTGTTCCTCCTCTTTAAGTGTCATGGCGGTAAGAGCAAGCCCGCCAAAAAGAAGAGATATGCTCAGCAGCATACCTCCGACAATATGTCGTTTTCTTTTTGTGGACATTGTAAAATCCAGCATTGCTACAAGCGATTCAATATCCATTATCACTTACTCCTTCCGCCCGAAAGAACCGCTAAACCGGTTACGAAGCATATACCGGACATAGCGGCAAGTGCATATGAGATAAAAACCAAACCGTTATTCATAAGCATCCTCCTCTGAATATAAAAAATATTGCGGATAATCAAACAGATCCCGATACATATTACCGGAACCTATGAAGTTAAGACCGTCTCTTCATTTCATAAGCTCCCAGACGTTGCCGTCACAGTTAAAGTCAAGAATGATTGTTCTTTCATAGCCGTTGACAAAATCCCGTGCTTTGGGACGATTAACGTCAAAAATTCCGAAATCGACGTAACCGTCGGCGTTTTCGTCGTAGGGGTCATAAACCCAGCCTACGACCTGACCTGCTTTTGTCGGTTCAAATCCAAGCTTGTCGTATACCTCATTCAGGAACAGCATTCCTCTTTTCTGAAGCCGCTCGTTCGCCCATTTCTGGACATTGTTCAAAAACATAAGATTATACTCCGAGCATTTCTCATAGTTCGGATTAGATTCATCGAAAATTTTTGCATAATTGCTGTAATCGTACGGATTCTTGGTCATAATATCAATGTCTTTTGTAACAGTCGTTTCATTTCCGTTTTCATCCTTTACTGTTTCTTCAATCTGAACGGCTTTTATTCCGTACCTGAGCTGACGGTCGACCTCTTTTCCAAAGCGCTCAGTTACATTGCTGCGATACTCCTTGAAACAGCTGTCTATTGCCGTGTATGCTGCTGCGAGAGCAGTATTCCTTTTTTCGAGAATGCCGTTGGACGCAAGTATGCAGCTAAGCGATAATATACCGACAGTTATTGCAGGAGCATAAAGTTTTGCAAGCTTAACGCCCGTCTGAATATAAATTATAGTCCTGTCTTTTACCGCATCGTCATTTGAGTATGCATATTCGTGCGAATCATCTTCTGCACATTCGTTTATTTTATCCAACGTGTCCTTGGTGTCGGATAAAATATCGTTGATTTTTAGGGTCGCTTTGCAGGCGATGACCGTGCTTGTAACAGCGCCTGCGACACCAACTGCGACAAATATCTTTGGACTGTGCTTTTTTAAGGAAAATACCGCTTTGTTAAAGGCATGACTTACCTTTTCTATAAATTTGTTATCCATAAAATATCAATCCTTTCTTTTTATTAAGTAATGGGAATTGCTCTCGGAAGCTTTATGGTATATCCGCCTCTGAAAGACACTATCTGTGCGCTGCGAATATCCGTCCATCCGTATTTTTCATCTGTGTAGCTTCCGGAAATGCCTACAAGATCGTACAGATCACCTACGCTGACTACGCCGTATGTTTCCATAAGCTCGTCCATACGGGCAAGAACGTCTTCTGCGTCCTTTCTTCTGTCAAAGGACAGCGAATCATAACTATACCCTCTCGAAGAACGATCTGTATCGGAACGCCTTGATCTCGGCTCATCGTAATATTTGCCGTATGAAACCCTTGAAGCAGATGAATTTCTCCTGCTTCTTTCATCATTGCCGTAAAGCGTCATATCAAGGCTGTTTGTCACCATATCGTACAATGTCTTTTTAATTGTGGGTATCAGAATATCGGAAATGATATAGTTTTTAACGTTAGTCACGTCGTCGGAAACAAAAATATCAAGAAATTTTCGCAAACCGCTTTTGGGTGATTTCCTGACGCTGCCCGAAATTATCTTTTCCACCTTTTTATCCTTTGTTTCGTTAGCCTGACGAAGCGCCAATTGCTTTTCTCTTGACTTATGAGAATTTGACGTATAGTTTTCCAAAATATAATCACCCCTTTGCCTGTTCAAGCTCTTCTATCTTCTGCTG
>CAYNPW010000029.1:0-26647 GCA_964399215.1 uncultured Ruminococcus sp.
TTTATTCCTTGTTGGTGCCTTTCGCAGAAAGGTATGGTTATAAATGAAAAACATAGTTGTACTCGTTTCAGGCGGCGGAACAAATCTGCAAGCCCTTATAGACGCAGAAAAAAGCGGTGTGATAAAAGGCGGAAAGATAACCTGCGTTATATCCTCCAAGGAGGGGGCTTATGCTCTCGAAAGGGCGAAAAACAACAGGATTCCCACAAGAGTTATACCGCGAAAGGACTATTCCGACGTTGCAGCTTACACCAAAGCTATGACGGAGGCTCTGCTTGAAGAAAAGGCTGACCTTGTGGTATACGCAGGCTTTATGACAATTCTTGACGAGCAGATAGTCAAGGCTTTCCCTTATAAGATGATAAACGTACACCCTGCGCTTATCCCCTCTTTCTGCGGAAAGGGCTTTTACGGACTTCACGTCCACGAAGCAGCTCTTGAAAAGGGAGTTAAGGTTTCAGGCGCTACCGTACATTTTGTAACGGAGGTATGCGACGGAGGTCCGATAATCCTGCAAGGAACGGTGGCTGTTGAAAACAATGACACTCCAGAAACGCTCCAGAAAAGAATTATGGAGAACGTGGAGTGGAAACTCCTGCCGAAAGCCGTTTCGCTGTTCTGCGAGGACAGAATCACCGTTAAGGACGGCAGGGCTTACGTTGATTTTAAATAATGCGGGAGAAAAATATGATAAAGGGTCTTCATAAAACCGAATACGGAGTTGAGGGAAAAGTTCCATTCAAGCTATTTGACTGTGAAATAGACATTATTATAGATGACGATGTACCGGTCGAGTATGCCGAAAAGTGCGCTGAGGCAATGAACGATCTGCCCGAAGGAACCGTTGAAATTATCTGCAAAGCGGCTAAAAAATACTGTATGTGGTTCATTGAAGAAGTCGGCGAGGACATCAATGAACAAATGACTGTTCCGATTTATGCCGATACTCCTGCAAGAGAAATTTTAAACAACATAACTCCCTCTATGCTGATTGTAGAGACTCCAAAGGACAGTTCAATAGGTTATCATATTGAATGCGGCTGTGACTGGGAAATCGAGCATGGTCTTGAAATCACAATAAAGGATAACAAGGTCCTGTATGTGGGAGACTTCGGCAGCAACGGCGCATGGGACAAATATCCCGAAAATAATGAATGGAATTTTGTTAATTTAATACGGAGGAAATAATATGAAAATGCTTAATATATACGACGAGCTTAAAAGCAATTCCTACCCCGGCAGAGGTATCGTGATAGGTAAGTCCGAGGACGGAAAAAGCGCGGTGACTGCTTACTTCATTATGGGTAGAAGCGTGAACTCCAGAAACAGAGTTTTCACCGAGACTGAGGACGGAATCAAGACCGAGGCGGCAGATCCCTCTAAGCTTTCCGACCCGCACCTTATTATATACTCGCCTGTAAGAGTTCTGGGAAATAAGACTATCGTCACAAACGGCGACCAGACGGACACTATCTACGAGCTTATGGATAAGCAGCAGACCTTTGAGCAGTCTCTGAGAACAAGAGAGTATGAAGATGACGCTCCCAACTACACCCCCAGAATTTCTGGTATTATGCACATAGAGAACGGTTCATACAATTATGCTATGAGCATTCTCAAATCCGCAGACGGAAATCCTGACTGCTGTGAGAGATTTACTTTCACATACACAAATCCTCTTGACGGCGTGGGACATTTTATCCACACATATATGGGCGACGGAAATCCCCTGCCAAGCTTTGAGGGAGAGCCTAAAAAAGTTGCTATTCCCAATGACATTGACGCATTTACCGCAGACCTGTGGGAAGCGCTCAACGAGGACAACAAGGTTTCGCTTTTTGTAAGATACATTGACATTGCAACAGGCAAGGCTGTTTCCAAGGTCGTTAATAAGTATTCAAAGTAGTTCTGAGACAATCGTAGCGGGAAGAATTAAATGGGTGAAAAATACAAAATACGATTGTACATATGAATTTTTAGTTTTCCTCAGAACACAAAACAGAAATATCCGAACGTTAATAAATTGAAATGGAGGGTCATTATGAGTTACAAATATGTTAATATTGAACTTGAAAATCACAAGGCCACGACCTCAGAACTTAGGGGTCATCATGAGATAATCGAGGAGTATTCAAAAAACGGCTTTGAGTACTGCGGACATATCCCTACTTTGTACGGACCAAGCGGAAAGGTCCTCAGAATTGAATTGATTTTCAAATCCAATGATTGATCAGGAGGTAAAAACATGGCAAACGAAATGCTTTTAAAGTACGGCTGTAACCCAAATCAGAAGCCGTCAAGAGTTTTTATGGAGAACGGCGGCGACTTGCCTATCGAGGTACTCAACGGAAAGCCCGGCTATATCAATCTGCTGGACGCTTTCAACGGCTGGCAGCTTGTAAGGGAGCTTAAGGCTGCAACAGGCTGCTGTGCGGCAACTTCCTTCAAGCACGTTTCACCTGCGGGCGCGGCTATCGGCAAGCCGCTTACGGAAACCGAAGCAAAGATATACTTTGTGGACGATTTGGGAGAGCTTACTCCTATGGCGGCGGCTTACGCAAGAGCAAGAGGCGCAGACAGAATGTCCTCTTACGGAGATTTTATTGCGCTGTCCGATGAATGCGACGTATGTACAGCCAAGATGATACAGCGTGAGGTTTCCGACGGAATAATTGCTCCGTCTTACAGCGACGAGGCTCTTGAAATTCTCAAATCCAAGAGAAAAGGCACATATAATATTATTAAGATAGACCCTAACTATGTTCCCGCAGAGATCGAAAGAAAGCAGGTTTTCGGAGTTACATTTGAGCAGGGCAGAAACGAGCTTAAGATCGGCAATGATATGCTTACTAATATCGTTACCGACAATAAGGAAATCCCCGACGACAAAAAGGACGATCTTGTTATCGCGCTTATCACGCTTAAATACACTCAGTCAAACTCGGTATGCTACGTTAAGAACGGTCAGGCTATCGGTATCGGAGCAGGTCAGCAGTCTAGAATCCACTGCACAAGACTTGCAGGAAACAAGGCTGATATATGGTGGCTGAGACAGCATCCAAAGGTAATGGGACTTCAGTTTGTCGACAATATCAGACGTTCCGACAGAGATAATACTATCGACGTTTATATTTCAGACGAATATATGGATGTTCTTGCTGACGGCGAATGGGAAAAGCTTTTCAAGGTAAAGCCGGAGGTTCTTACAGCAGAGGAAAAGAAAGAGTGGCTTGCAAAAAACACAGATGTTTGCCTTGGCTCGGACGCATTTTTCCCGTTCGGTGACAATATTGAAAGAGCCAAGAAGTCGGGTGTTGCATATATTGCAGAGCCGGGCGGTTCTATCCGAGACGATCACGTTATTATGACCTGTAACAAGTACAGTATTGCTATGGCATTTACAGGCATAAGACTTTTCCACCATTAACAGACTATTCACTAAAATATAAGCTTTATTAACAGGCATATCCGTCAGGTTTATGAGTAAAAATAATCTAAGGATATGCATTAACAACGCTGCAATTTAATTCTCCGTTCCATTACAGAAAGGTTCAGGCAGAATTGATTGATAAAAAATAATTTATAATTGAAAAGGAGTAAAAAACATGAAAAAATTACTTATTGCCGCAATGGCGGCATCTATCGTTATGGCGTTCACCGGCTGTGGCAGCGATGATGAAGGTTCTTCAAATGCTGATACAACTACAACAACTACCACCACAACAACTTCAGCAGAGGATACAGATGACACAAAAACATCTGAGTCAGACGACAACGAAGAACCAGAAACAGATGAAAGCATATCCGACCCGGTGGAAATAGCTGACCCTGTTGAAAGCGAGTCCGGCGATGATTCAACATCGGACTCAGACATTAGTGACTTTACATCTGGTAAGTTCTTCTCATTTGAGGCAGACGAGACTAACTGGGCAACAACTGAGGACGCTTTTGGAAACACAACTGTTACATATATTGGTACAGATATTCCTGAAGCAACACAGACCTGTTTTCTGATTATTAACAGCGAGGAGGATGAAGATCTTCCGAACTATTCATTTGACGAGCTTGCTCCCCTGTTTGTAACATCAATGGGCCTCGGAGATGATTTCGTAGTTGAAGAAGAAAACTCAACAGAATTCAACGGCTATGACGCTTATATTATTGACGGTACTTATACGCAGGCAAGCAATGAATTTGATATTGAGATCATTCTTTGCAGACAAGACACAAAGCTTGTTGTAATTGCTGCTATGGCTTACAGTGAAGCAGCAGAGGTTATACAGCCTGAATTCCAGACAATACTTGATACTGTTAAGATCGTTTAGTATCAATGCTTTTTACAGACGCACAACGGCATAATGCTGTTGTGCGGTCTGTATTAATATTTAGTTTTATCTCAAATAAGGAGGTACTCAAATGAACATATTAGTAGTAGGCGGCGGCGGACGAGAGCACGCTATCGTAATGAAGCTTGCCGAATCGCCGAAAGTCGAAAAGCTTTACTGCACCCCCGGCAACGGAGGTATTTCACGCTATGCCGAATGCTTTGATGTTGCGGCAACGGACATTGAGGGCGTTGTTGCTCTGGCAAAGAAGCTGAAAGTGGATATGGTAGCTGTTGCTCCGGACGATCCATTGGTGCTGGGTATGGTGGACGCTTTGCAGGCGGAGGGCTTTATGACCTTTGGTCCTAAGAAAAACGCGGCTGTCATCGAGGGCTCTAAGGTTTTCTCCAAAAATCTTATGAAAAAGTACAATATCCCCACGGCAAAGTACGAGGTTTTCACCAACAGCGAGGACGCAATAAAGTATGTAAAGGAACAGGATACCTACCCGGCAGTTATCAAGGCTGACGGACTTGCACTGGGCAAGGGCGTTATTCTTGCCGAAAACGAGGAAGAGGCTGTTAACGCTATCCGTTCTATGATAGACGACAAGCAGTTCGGTGAAAGCAGTTCTACTATTGTGGTTGAGGAATACCTTACAGGTCCTGAGGTCTCTGTGCTGTCGTTCACGGACGGCAAAACTGTTGTTCCTATGATCTCATCAATGGATCACAAGAGAGCGCTTGACGGCGACAAGGGACTTAACACAGGAGGAATGGGCACAGTTGCGCCAAACCCATACTACACAGAAGATGTTGCAAGGGAATGTATGGAGAAAATTTTCCTACCTACAATTAATGCTATGAATGCTGAGGGAAGGACCTTTGAGGGCTGTCTTTATTTCGGACTGATGTTAACGCCTAACGGTCCAAAGGTAATCGAGTACAACTGCCGTTTCGGAGACCCTGAAACTCAGGTAGTACTCCCGATGCTGGAAGGCGATCTCTGCGAAATTTTCGAGGCGATCTACAATCATACTCTTGCAGACGTTAAAATCGGCTGGAAATCAGGCTACTGCACCTGTGTTGTAATGGCAAGCGGCGGCTATCCCGTAAGCTATAAAAAAGGTATTGAAATGTACGGTATGGATGATAAGGGTCAGGTAGACGGAGCATTCATATATCACGCAGGAACCAAGTACTCCGACGGAAAATTCCTTACCTGCGGAGGCAGAGTGCTGGGCGTTACCTGCAATTCATATACCTTGCAGGGCGCGCTGGACAAGTCCTACGGGGCTGTTTCAAAAATCAGCTTTGAGGGAGCTCATTACAGAAAAGATATTGGTCAGAGAGCGTTAAAAGCTATTCCCTCTGACCCTCTTGACCTCGAATACAAGCAGGATATGGAGGACTACATTGAGGAAAACGGCGTTTATCTCAGGCAGTAATTTTATCCTGTAATGCTTAACGGCGGACGATTTTTCGTCCGCCGTTTTTATATCCATTGAATGAAAGCTGTTTTATCACTGCTGCTGTAGCCCGCTCTTTTATAGAAATTCAGCGTGCTTTCAAGCTTTGATCCTGTCATCAGCATGATCTTGTAACACTTTTCACTTTCGGCAATTTCTTTGGCAAAGTTGAGACAGGCCGTTGCCAGTCCTCTCTTCCGATATTTCGCATCTGTCACCACATTTTCCACAATGGCATAAGGTCTTTGTCCATGAGTAAGATTCGGTATAATCACACACACGCAGGAGCTTACGATTTTTCCGTCCTCCTCCGCCACGATAATGTGATGATCTTCGTCGTCAAGAATTTTCTTCCAGAGGAGCATGATCTCGTCCGTCTTTTCGGGAAACGGATTATCGTGCAGCTGCATATACAGTCTCATCAGTCCGTCAAAGTCGCTGTCTCTTACCTCTCTTATCATATTACTCCTCAATTCTGCCTGAAATATGAGTATCTATTATGTTGTTTACACACCTGTAAATATAGGGCTTAAGCTTGTCCAGTTCCACAGGCTCGGAATATAGGATAGCAGAATAGCATGTAGAGCTTATCAACTCGACTATCATAAATATCATGATTTCAGGCTGATCAATGTCGCTTGGTGCGTCCTCGAGCATTTGATTATAGATACTTCTGAAATCAATATCGTCCTCGTTCTTGACAGGAGCGGTAAGCGCATTTTTAAAAACGCCCCAGCTAAGATTTTTGGAAATAAAGGTCAGCAGAGCTTTGTTTTGAGTTAACTGGTTTAGTATACTGTCAATTATAAAAATTATGCGTTCGTTAAAGGTATACTTTTCACCGCTTGCCGCAAGCTCCTCAAGAGCGTTTCTGAACAACAGCGAGGACTGGTGAGCCACAAGCTTGTTCTTCAGATCGTACTTATCCTTGAAGTACAAATAAAACGTCCCCTTTGCCACTCCTGCATTGCTGACAATGTCTGATACAGAGGTTTTGCTTACACCCTTAGTGGTAAACAGCCCGTAAGCTGTGCTTAGCAGAGAATCCTCTTTCGCTTTTTTATTCATATCCAGCTTACCCATAAAACCTCTCCTTTGAAAGTTTATTAATACTAATTTAATTATAATATTTTTCGTAAAGCTTGTCAATAGGTTAAAATGCACAGGAAACAAAAATGACCGTTAGTCATTTTGTGCAAACATACAAATTTATGACCATTAGTCATTTTTGTATTGACTAATGGTCATTTTTGTGCTATACTATGAACACAACAAGAAAATGACTATCAGTCATTAACAGGAGATGAACTTACATGCACAAATTCGGTAAAGGCGTTGTAAAAATGCGTATACCAATAGTCATAATAGCAATTCTTCTTCTCATTCCGTCAGCTATCGGTATGGCTAAGACAAGAATAAATTATGACATTCTATCCTATCTGCCCGAGGATATCGACACAATGGCAGGACAGGACATTATGCTGGAGGAATTCGGCAAGGGCGGCTTTTCTTTTGTAATGCTTGAGGGTATGGAAGACAAGGACGTTGTAAAGCTAAAGGAAAAATTTGAAGAAGTTGAAGCGGTAGGAGAGGTTCTATGGTACGACTCCATTACGGATATTTCTCTTCCGAAAGAGGTTTTACCTGACGACATATATGACTTTTTCAACACTGAAAATTCCACAATGCTGGCGGTGTTCTTCAACAAAGCAACTTCTGCGGACGAATCGCTGGAGGCTGTAACCGAGATACGCGAAATCGCAGGAGAGCAATGCTTTGTCAGCGGTATGACTGCAATAGTTGCTGATATCAAGGATCTAACGGTCAAAGAAACCACAATGTATGTAGTCATTGCGGTAATTCTCACAAGTATCATTCTGGCAGTGACTATGGATTCGTTCCTTATTCCGCTGTTCTTTATGGTCAGCGTGGGTATGGCTATACTTTACAATCTCGGAACTAATATCATCCAAGGAGAAATCTCCTTTATTACTCAGGCGCTGACTGCGGTGCTTCAGCTGGCTGTAACAATAGACTATTCTATATTCCTCTGGCACAGCTACAAGGAACAGAAAGAGCTTAATCCTGCCGATAACAAAGAGGCTATGGCGATAGCTATCGGTCAGACTATAACATCGGTCGTTTCAAGCTCAATTACAACGGTTGCAGGATTTTTAGCGCTGTGCTTTATGTCCTACACACTGGGACTCGATATGGGTATTGTAATGGCTAAGGGCGTTGTAATAGGCGTTATCTGCTGTATCACAGTACTCCCCTCTTTTATCCTTATATTTGATAAGGCTCTTGAAAAGACAATGCACAAGGACATTGTTCCAAAGCTTGACAAAGCGGCGGAGTTTATAGTTAAGCACCATATAGCGTTTATCGTAGTTTTTGTAGCTCTGCTTATTCCTGCTGTCTACGGACAGACCCACACCGACGTTTACTACAATCTGACGGATACGCTTCCGCAGGATCTGAACAGCGTTGTGGCAAATGCCAAGCTTGACGAGGAATTTGATATGGCAACTACTCACATCGTTATGTGCAATTCAGATATGTCCTCTAAGGAAGTCAACAAAATGGTTTCGGAATTTGAAGACGTGGACGGCGTAAGCTTTGCAATGAGCCTCGATACTCTTATCGGACCGTCAATTCCGCAGGAAGTCATTCCCGAGTCGGTAACAAGTATTCTTAAGAGCGAAAACTGGCAGATGATGCTGGTTGGTTCTTCCTACAAGGTTGCTTCCGACGAAGTTAACACTCAGGTTGATAAGCTTGACGAAATTATTAAGAAATACGATGAAAACGGAATGATAATCGGCGAGGCGGCAGCAACAAAGGATCTTATCAGTATTACAGACCACGACTTCAAGGTTGTAAATATAGTTTCAATAGCTGCAATTTTTATTATCATTTTAGTTGCACTTCGCTCGGTAACTCTGCCGATAATACTTGTTGCAGTCATCGAATTTGCAATTATGGTAAATATGGGTATCCCTTGCTTTACGAATACGACTATTCCGTTCATAGCGTCTGTCGTTATAGGAACGATACAGCTGGGCGCAACGGTTGACTACGCTATACTGATGACGACCAGATACAAGTCTGAAAGGCGTGACGGAAAAGACAAACGAGAGGCTGTTACTATTGCTCTTTCGACTTCAATGAAATCAATTATGGTCAGCGCATTAGGATTTTTTGCCTCCACCTTTGGTGTAGGAATGTATTCGAGCGTCGATATGATCTCACAGCTCTGCACTCTGATGTCAAGAGGCGCGCTAATCAGTATGGTCACTGTAATCTGCGTTTTGCCGTCAATGCTTATGCTGTTTGATAAAGTGATCATCAACACAACAATGGGCATAAAACCAAAGTCTGAAAAGCTTTATAAGCTTCCAGAAATCAAATAGAAGGAGATATTTGCTATGAAAAAATATACTAAAATTCTTGCAGGAGTTCTTGCAATCCTCATTTCCGCCGGTTCAACAGGTATTTACGCTATGGCTAACGCCGACAGCTCAACTGAAAACGACAAATCAGAGGTTTCAGCCGATAAGGAAAATACCGAAAAAGATTCCGATACGGAAAAGGTCTCTAAATCAGACGTTCCTGCACAGGAAAAAGACGAAACTGTATATGTTATCACAGACGCAAACGGACAATGCACAAAAACTGTCGTAAGCGTATGGCTGAAAAATCCCGAGGGAAAAACTTCCCTGCCGGACGTTTCAAATTTGACGGACATTGAAAACGTTAAAACTGACGAAGGATTTAAGGCTAACGGCGAAAACCTCACATGGACAACAGAGGGCGGAGATATTTACTATAAAGGCTACACCGACTCCGAACTTCCTGTGGATATTAAAGTTACCTACAAACTTGACGGCAAGGAAATCTCTCCAGAGGAAATAGCAGGTAAAAGCGGTAAGGTCACTGTAAGATACGATTATACAAACAACTCGAAAAAGACTGTACAAATCAACGGAGAAAATGAAGTAATATATACTCCTTTTATTATGGCTACAGGTTTAATTTTAGATACTGAGATTTTTACTAATGTTGAGGTTACAAACGGCAAGCTTATTTCAGACGGTTCAAGACAGATAGTCGCAGGTATGGCTATGCCCGGACTTACAAAAAGTCTAGGTCTTGAGGATAACGATGATATTGAGATTCCCGAATACTTTGAATTCACTGCAGACGTTAAGGATTTTGAAATGACAACCTCTGCCACTGTTGCCACAAGCGGACTTTTCTCGGAAATCGACCTTGACGGTATGGACGGTATTGATGACATCAAGGATAAACTTGATGAACTTGCAGACGCTTCGGAACAGCTTCTTGACGGCACAGCGGAGCTTTACGACGGACTTAAAACTCTTAAAAGCTCCTCAGGCACACTCATTGACGGAGTTGATCAGTTACACAGCGGTGCAAGTCAGCTTAATGACGGAGCTAAAACTCTCAGCGACGGTGCGGGGCAGCTTGCAGACGGAGCTCGTACCCTTGACAGCTCAACAGGCACACTGGTAAACGGTATTATATCCGCACATCAAGGATCTCGTCAGCTCTATGCAGGAGCACAGCAGCTTAACAGCGGCGTAATTACCCTTAAAGAGGGCTCAACCGCTCTCAGCACAGGACTTTCTTCCGCCTCCTCCGGAGCAAAGCAAGTCGACGACGGTGCGGCAACCGTAGCAAGCGGTTCTTCACAGCTTGCCGCAGGAGCATATAGCCTTAACTCGGGAGCATATTCGTTAGCGACGGGTTCAAGCAAGCTTTCAACAGGAGCAAAAACACTCAGTGACAGTACGGCAGAACTTTCAGCGGGTATTTCCACGGCTAAGGAAGGCTCCACAGCGTTGGTCGCAGGAATAAAATCAGTTTCTGACGGTACAGACGCGCTTGCTTCAGCCGCTGCCGCAATTCCTGAAAAGCTCACTGTTCTTACTTCTTCTGTTACAGGCGCAGCCGACAATCTTGACAGCACTATTGCGTATAATCAGCAGGTTCTTGCAGGACTTCAATCAATTTACGCAGAAAATCCCTCAGACGATATAGCGGCGATGATAAGCACTTTACAGCAGACTATTGCAAGTCAGCAACTGATTTCCTCAGGTCTCAGGGACGGAGCAGGTCAGGCTAATGCAGATATTTCAGAGCTCACAGCAGGTATCTCAAAGCTTCAGACTGGTATTAAACAGGTTTCAGACGGCGCTGCAGCTCTTGACGCAGGACTTACCGAGCTCGATAATGGCGGAAAAGACCTTTCTGAAGGAGCCAAACAGCTTTACACCAGTTCTCAGGAGCTTTCCGCAGGAGCAAAGCAAGTATCCGACGGCGCATATCAGATCTCCACAAACAGTAAAACCCTTGCCGACGGCGCCAGCACGCTTCACGAGGGTACCAAAAGCCTGTCTGACGGAGTAAGCTCAGCTCACTCGGGTGCAGAACAGATCGACGACGGTATCGGCGATTTGAAAACCGGAGCTCAATCTCTCGCTGACGGCGCGGCTGCTCTTGACGACGGACTTGCACAGCTTGAGGACGGTTCTTCGCAGCTAAAAAATGGAACAAACATACTTTACAACTCTATTATAGAGCTGGCGAACGGTTCAAATACACTTTATGACGGAACTTCAACACTCCTTACCGGTATTGTAACATTTAAGGACGGTTCCGCACAGCTTGTAGACGGCGTTGATAAACTTGCCGAAGGAGGCAAAGAACTTAACGAAGGTATGGAGGAATTTAAGTCAGAGGGAATTGATAAGATACTGGATGCCTATAACGATGATGTTGAACCTCTTATAGACAGACTTAAAGCTCTCAAGGATGCAAGCGATGAATACAACACATTCTCAGGCGCAGCTGAAGGCGTTAAAAGCGAGGTCAAGTTCATTTACGAAACTGCCGCTGTCAAGACTGAAAAAGATGACTGATACGACGTTAGTCAGCAATAAACAGCTTTCCCCCCTTTCTATAATTATTATACTAACGGAAACTCCCTGCGGTTCAGACATTCCGCAGGGAGTTTTCGTAAGTATCTTATTTTAATTTCTTTTGAATAATTTCTCTAACTTCACTTATGTTCAATAGCTGATCTATGAAATAGTCTAGGTTATCCTCCATATCCTTTTCTCTATTAGTAACTATTTTCTCATAATCAATATCTAATATTTCGCATAATTCCTTTCCAGTCATAATATGTTTAATATCAAATATATTCTTAAACCCTATTTTAATAGACTCTTTGTCCAACTGATTGAAACTACACATATAATACTCGGTAACAAATGGAATTTTAGCCCCAAAATTAGTAGAAAACATTTCCAAATGTTCTTTTTCTCCTTGAGATTTTTTCGTATCAAAGGTGTCTCCGTCTTTAAGTTCGATTACTTTACATATTCTTCTACGTTCTACAATAAATATCAACAAATCGGGCTCAATACCTGCACAAGCATATTGGGATTTCTTCAAAATTGACTTACTGCAAACAAAAACTCCATCTTCGGTATTGCCATAAGTGACATCATTTATAAAATCATCAAGGTTTTCTATTTGATTTGAACTTTTCAATATAATTCTTTCCAACTCTGCACCATTAGAAATTACTGTGGATTGTACTTTAGAAATTAATTTCCCTAAATCGTCATTACCGAATACTCTGGTATAACCGCTATTTCCGTCTTTTCTACCTTTAGCGTTTCTAATTTTCATAATTCTCCTCCTTATTTGTATTTTTTCCAAACGCTATATCTCCACCTATGAAGTTTCTTCCGGTTTGTCTGCACGCATCTAACACAGAATATCCTCCAGCCGCTGGATCACAGATAAAATCATTCTCATCAGTAACAGCTAATATTAACTGCTTTTGCAACTCAATGGGTTTAGAATGGGCGTGATTTTTCAATGTTTTTTCTTCCCATACATCAGGAATGTTATGAAGCGTCCATGTCTTTTTGGCTAATCTAGGTTTCTTCTGTATAATTACAAGATATTCGCTTTTTCGTCGAGTTCTGTAACCCATACCTATTTTCATCTTATTCCAAGTAATCATATCTACAGTTTCCATACTTGGTAAATCGACAAACCAATGTTTAACGCCCTCCACAAGATGAAATTTATCAACCCACAAAAAAAGATAACCACTTGCATTAAGAACTCTCTCAATTTGTATCAGAAAAGATTTAATTACATCCTCTGTCATCTGCGGCAGTGCACTTCTATTTTTACCCCTGTTAACACCCTCATTTCCATAAGCCATCTTATCTAAAACTCCGCGATATTGAGGATCAAAGAAAACTGCTTTTAAACTCTCTGTTCTAATCTGGTGCAGCAAGACAAGACCATCACATAAATTTTCATAATTAATTTTCAAATCTGAATCATTTATTAATATATTATCCATAATAGCCTTTCATATTATTAACATAGAGTATCAATCAAACGTTGAATTTAAACAGAACAATATCTCCGTCCTGCATGACGTATTCCTTGCCCTCCTGACGAGCGAGCCCCTTTTCCTTGACTGCCGCCATTGAGCCGTACTGTATAAGATCGTCAAAGGATACTACTTCCGCTCTGATAAATCCTCTTTCAAAGTCAGAGTGTATCTTTCCCGCCGCCTGCGGAGCCTTTGTGCCTTTAGTGATCGTCCACGCTCTAACCTCAGGCTCGCCTGCAGTAAGGAAAGAAATAAGTCCCAGCAGAGCGTAACCCTCCTTGATTATTCTGTCAAGTCCGGAGGTTTCAAGCCCCAAATCGGACAGGAACATTTCCTTATCCTCAGCGTCCATATCAGAAATCTCAGCCTCTATCTGAGCACATATAGGCAGTACAGCAGAACCATCTGCCGCAGCAATCTCACAGACCCTCTTGTAGTTCTCATTTGTTTCGATGTTGTTTCTGAAATCATCTTCGCAGAGATTTGCCGCATAAATAACCGGTTTCAGCGACAGCAATGGCGTTTCCTTCAAAATTTCAAGCTCATCATCTGACATTTCAAAGGCTCTCGCAGGTTTTCCCTCTTCAAGATGAGCTTTTAGTCTTTCAAGAAAATCAACTGCCGCTCCGAGAGAGCGGTCTCCTTTCATTGCCTTCTTGGTTCTGTCAAGTTTTCTCTCAATAAGCTCAGCATCGGAAAATATCAGCTCCAGATCAATAGTTTCAATATCCCTGGCAGGATTTATTGAACCGTCAACATGAATGATATTGGGATCGTCAAAGCACCTTACAACGTGAACAATAGCGTCTACCTCACGAATATTCGCGAGGAACTTGTTTCCAAGGCCCTCACCCTTAGACGCACCTTTTACAAGTCCCGCAATATCAACAAATTCCAGGGTTGCAGGAGTAAACTTTACAGGGTGATACATTTCCGCAAGCTTGTCGAGCCTGGGATCGGGTACCGAAACAATACCCACATTAGGCTCTATCGTGCAAAACGGATAATTTGCAGATTCCGCTCCTGCATTAGTTAGAGCATTAAAAAGTGTGGATTTTCCCACATTAGGAAGTCCTACCATACCTAATTTCATACTTTCATTCGCCTTTCCTTAATATTTTATACCGTCTTGACTGTAAAAATCATCGTCACGATCGTTATCGTCTTCGTCATTGTCTGCAACAATGTTATTGTTATTTCCGATGTTTACTCCCTTTTTTATAGGAGCCAGCAGAACTCCTACAATCACTCCCAGAAGGAAAAGCGCAAGTCCTTTCCAGAAATAGCTGACCATATACGCTTTTTCTTCTGTTGTAATTTCATTTTCAATAAATTCCTGCATTGTTAATTCCTCCCGTAATGTAATATTAATTTGATCATTCGACCGATTTTAGAGACATGACCATATCGACCTTTTTAAGTTTGAAGTGAAGTATAAGATTTACCAGCGCTGTAAATGCAAAGGTCATTACCGCTCCCAGAGCATAAGCCCACCACACAAGCTGACGGTTAAACATAACTATGTCCACCTCTGCGGTGATAACGACAAAATAGTGAAGTATCTTACCCGCTACGAAGCCGGCTAATATTCCTATAACTGCAGAAATGTAATTTTCCCTGCAAATATAATCCGAGGTCTCTCCGTCGTAAAAGCCCAGAACCTTTACAGTTGCGATCTCACGAACCCTCTCGGTAATATTTATATTTGCCAGATTGTACAGAACCACAATGGCAAGCAAACCTGCACATGCTATCAGCAGTACCACAATAGCATTAAGGCTGTCAACCGAGTTTAAAAATCCTCTGCTGGAATCAGTCTTGTAGGTAAGTCCATAAAACTCATCATTAGAAATCAACTGTTCCTTAAAGCTGTTTTCATCAATACCATCTTTCAGATTTATAAAGGAAACATTATAAACAGGAGGCCTGCCGTAAATCTCAGTATATGTATCAGGACTGATGAAAATATAGTGAATAGCATAATTTCTGACTACAGCTGAAATTTTCAGACTGACAGTTTTCTCTCCTGTCAAGGTTACGGGAATTTCATCTCCCGCTTTCAGATCAAGCATCTGAGCAAGCTTTTGTGTTATAACAACAGAACCGTTTTCAACATTCACAGTATTTTCGTCATGAATATTGCTAAGAGATATAAAGTCCCCGATATTTTCAGGATCTTTCAGTACAAACATTGTAACCGACTGTGATGTGCCGTTTGCTTCAGCAGTACCGTCGCAAGTCTGCGCCTGCATATATCGGTCGATCTCGTCGATGTTGCTTAGAGCGCTTTCAAGCTGTTCTTCTTCAAAATCGGCTGAATTAAGAACAGTTATGCCGTCATAGATAAACACTTCGTTAAACTGCTTGTCGGCTATGGATTTTATAGAATATTTCAGTCCAAAGCCTGTCACAATGAGAGCCGTACATCCGATCACACCTACAAGCGTCATAACAAAACGCTTTTTATAACGGAAAAGATTTCTAAGAGTGACCTTTGACAAAAAGCTTAATCTGTTCCAAATAAAGCCAATATTTTCAAGAAGTACTCTCTTTCCGCTGTGAGGGGGCTTAGGTCTCATAAGCGCTCCCGGAACCGCTTTCAGCTCTCTGAAACAGGAATACAGCACTGCTGTCGAAGTACATACTACCGATACACCGCAGCAAATCAGCATATAGCTCAGTTTGAACGGAGTCAGAATAGTGGGTATATTATACATGATCTTATAGCACTCATAAATGATAAACGGAAAAAGCTGAAGTCCCACAGCCGTACCTATACAGCTGCCCGACGCCGAAGCAATAGCGGAATATGTTAAAAATTTCGACGCTATCTTTCCCGAAGAATACCCCAGAGCCTTGTATGTACCAATTTGTATTCTCTGTTCCTCAACCATTCTTGTCATTGTGGTCAGGCACACAAGCCCCGCCACAAGTATAAAGAACACCGGAAAAACCTTTGCAATGGAGTCTATCTTCTGACTGTCTCCGTGAAATGAGGAATAATCGCTGCTTGCCTCAAAGCGGTCAAATTTGTAAAAAACCGGTTCCGTCTGTTCTGAAAGCTGTGCTTTGGAAGTCTCTATCTCAGCCCTTGCATTTTCAAGCTCTGCGGTATATTTATCGTGAGCATCCGTGGAATTGTTCTGCAGATCTTCCGCAAGCTCAGCGGTAATACCCATTGCACGCTGTTTCTGTAATAGTGCAGACTTCGCCAAAAGCTGTGCTCCGCTGCCCTCTTCAGCCGAATCATAGGTTTTCTGCGCCTCGTCAACCTGTGCGGTTATTTCATCCAGATAAGCAGTTAGACTCTTATCATCAAGACTTAACAGGCTCTCCAAAGTCTGAGCCGTGTCCTCGGCGGTAGCTATTTTTTCCTCGGCAGAGGCTGCAAGACTGTTGTATCTTGCGTTCACACTTTCCTCAAAAGCTGCTATGGCAGAAGCACTCTGTTCTTCAACGCTTTCCTTGTATTCGTCCGAAAACGGTTCATTATCCTTCGTACCCGAAAGCTTAACATACAGTTCGGTATAATAATCCGTTACAAAATCGGACTCGGGAAGAAACACATTGCTGACTATAGTGCCGTTGCCAACAGTCGTTGCGTCCCTCTCATAACCGATATACAGAGGAGAAGTAACAATTCCCACAATTTCGTATGTATCACGGCTTAACGTTTCAGTCAGATCCTTGTCCTTTTCCGGTTCGGAAAAAGTCAGCTTTTCACCGATTTTAAAGGTATCGGGAGAGGACATCTTGACCTCTACCACACACTCTCCTTCATTCTCGGGAAATCTGCCCTCAGTCAGCACAAGCTTGTTCAGTTTGTTGGGACTGCCGTCGTCAAGAGTGTCATTATATGACATACATTTAAGTACTAAATTCTGATTGTTATAAAAATAGAAAACATCTTTGGAATATCCTGCCATTACTCCCTCTACGTTATCTGCTTTTTTAACAGCCTCTACATCTGAGGACTTGACTCCAATAGAGGAAACAAGCTTTATATCCATTAGGTTGTTTTCTTCAAAATACACCTCAGCCGTCTGTATCATATCGGGCATTGTAGCCTTTATGCCCGAGAAAAATCCACATCCGAGAGCCACTATGGCAAAAATCGAAAGAAATCTGCCCATTGAATGTCTTATTTCTCTAAAAGTATCTTTTATAAGAGCATTTTTCAAAGCAGATTTCCTCCCTATCCGTTATCTTGCGTCAACAAAGCCAACCTTGCGATAAACCTTTGTTACAGTCCTTTGAGTTATTTTCTGCGCCTTTTCAGCGCCCTCCGTGTAGCACTTTTTAAGGTACGCCTTATCGTTCATAAGCTGAGCGAACTTAGTTCTTACAGGCTCTAGGTGATCCGCAACAGCCTCGCCTACTGCAAGCTTGAAATCTCCATAGCCCTTACCCGCAAACTCAGCCTGAATTTCATCGTAGGTCTTACCCGTTACACAGGAATAGATCGTCATAAGATTGTTGATGCCGTCCTTACCCTCAGCGTATCTGACCTCAGTTTCTGAGTCGGTAACAGCCCTTTTGAACTTTCTGATGATAGTATCCTTATCGTCAAGAATAAAAATACAGGCGTTGGGGTTTTCATCTGATTTGGACATCTTTTTGGCAGGCTCCTGCAAGCTCATTACCTTTGCCCCCACCTTTGGTATATATGGCTCAGGCAGAGTGAAGAACTCGCCGTAACGCTGATTGAAACGCTGAGCGATGTTTCTTGCAAGCTCAAGGTGCTGTTTCTGGTCAACTCCGATAGGGACCAGATCCGCATTATACGCAAGAATATCCGCCGCCATAAGCACAGGATATGTAAAAAGTCCCGCATTGATGTTATCGGCGTGCTTAGCAGATTTATCCTTAAACTGCGTCATTCTTGAAAGCTCACCGAACTGAGTCGAACAGCCCAGTACCCAGCTAAGTTCAGCATGACATTTATTGTGGCTCTGGAAGAACAGTATAGACTTTTCAGGATCCATACCGCACGCCTGCAAAAGCGCATACGCTTGGAGAGAATTCTGTCTAAGCTTGACCGGATCCTGAGTGACGGTAATGGAATGCAGATCCGCAACCGCATAAACACAGTTGTATTCTTCCTGCAACGGTCCCCAGTTTTTTACCGCTCCCAGGTAATTTCCCAGAGTGAAAGTACCCGTAGGCTGGATCATACTTAATATTAGCTTTTTATCTTTTGAAAAATTAATATCAGACATACATAATGCCTCCTGTCTTAGTATTAGTCATAAAAATCATCTCTGTCGTCCTCTGTAAAGTCGTTAAGTCCTATCCTGCTGACTCTTACAAAGTATATGATACCGGCGGCAATAAATACCGACGGTGCAAAAATCATTATAGCCGCTGCAGCATTCTCATATATTACCGCTCCGGCTAGCATAATAACAAGCACTCCCGAAAAGTCAAAGGACAGCATACAGAAATATGTTCTTAAAGCCCTTATCGCAGGCTCCGCGTCCTCACTTTCGCCGATTTTTCCTCCGAAGATGTTAATTCTGCCCGCCTTGACTGTCAATAGCAGCGATACAGTCATAGCTATGACGGACAGCGTAAGATTTATTATCAATGCCCTTTCGCTTACCGTGCCTCTGTCAAACAGCAGTATAAAAATATCTGCCGCTATGCACCCGAAGTAACCGAAAACGTTGATCGCTGTAAGCAAAATCTGAAAAAACGTAAAAGACGCTTTCATCTCACTTAATCACCAAACATTTCCTTTGACAGCCTGCCCAGCTTTTCACAGCCCGCAATAAGCTGTTCATCGGTAGGCGTTGAAAAGTTAAGTCTGAACGAAGTTGTTTTGTCACTTTCGGAAATCATAAATGCATTTCCGGGAACAACTGCAACCTTGAACTCTTGAACAGCTCTTGAGCAGAACGCTGTCATATCGCAGTCCGCAGGCAGAGTACACCATACGAAAAGTCCGCCCTGAGGCTTTGTATAAGAAATCTTTGATGAGAAATTCTTTTCTATCTGCTCAAGCATAAGCTGACACTTATGCTTGTATATTTTCCTGAGCGAAGCAAGGTGCGCGTCCATATCGCACTCTTTCATAAAACGGTAAGCAAGGACCTGAGCCCATATATTTGTATGAACATCATCCACCTGCTTACAGATAACCATTTTCCCGACGATCTCCTTGGGAGCAGAAATATAACCGACACGAATCCCGGGAGCGAGCGTCTTGGAAAATGTTCTTGAATATGCTACAATACCGTCTTTATCCATACTCTTGATCGAGGGGATATTCTCACCCTCAAACCTCAGATCTCCGTAAGGATTATCCTCAAGGATAACGACGCCGTACTTCTTTGCAAGTTCCAGCATTCCCTTCCTCTTTTTGAGACCGGTCGTTAGACCTGTGGGATTTTGAAAGTTCGGAATAACATAAATCATCTTGACCTTTCCTGTTTTGAGTACTTTCTCAAGATCATCTGGATTAATTCCGTCCTCCTCCAAAGTGATACCTCTTAAATCAACATTATAAGACTTAAACGCGTTAAGAGAACCGATAAAGCTTGGAGCTTCACAGCATAAAATATCTCCCGGATCGCAGAGGACCTTAGCCATCATAGCATTAGCCTGCTGAGCTCCGCTTGTGATGATAAGCTCGTCTTTATTACAATCAAACTCGCCTTTCTTTTCAAGCTCGGATTTAAGCATATCCCTCAAAGGCGTATAGCCCTCGGAAATGCTGTACTGAAGCGCAAGAATAGGATCTTCCTTAAAAATTTCATTTGAAATTCTTGTTATCTCCTCCACCGGAAAAGCTTCCGGAGCAGGATTACCCGCAGCAAGGGAAATAACCTCGGGATCGGAGGTGAATTTCAGTATTTCTCTGATAGCAGACGCCTGAATATGTGATACTTTTTCCGAAAACTTATAAGTCATAAAGCATACCTCTTTTTTATTGAATATATAGTTTTATTATAGCATATCTTACCGAAAAAATAAAGCCTAATATACAATTTTTAATGTGAATTGTTTATATCTAATTAACAAAAAGTGGACAGCTATAGCTGTCCGTTTCAGCTTTTCGAAAAAGTCTAACCGTAAATTAAAGCGCTTGCAGTGGTAGAGGGGGCAGTTTCCCTCGTCGCCACCCGCAGGAGAGAAATCCCCACACGCAGTGATGCCCCTGTTTGCTTCACGTGAGATTTATAGACAGACCGAAGCGGACAGCTATGGCTGTCCGCTTACATAATACTTATTCTATAACTCTGTAATTTTCAGCCGCATTTTCCTTTGTGGCATATTCCGAAACATTAAGAACCTTAACTTTAAGTGGTCTTTGTCCCATATTGATCTCAATTTCGTCTCCGATTTTCACATCGTATGATGCTCTCGCCGCCTTGCCGTTGACAAAAATACGCCCCGCGTCACATGCCTCGTTTGCTACCGTACGTCTTTTGATAAGCCGTGTGATTTTCAGATATTTATCAAGTCTCATTTTTCTGATCTCCCTTTTTGCGCTTTTATAAAAAGAACCCAACCGAATGGGTCAGGTTCTCATAAAAGCAAAATTACTTCTTATCAACTGCCGCTTTAAGAGCGCTTCCTGCCTTGAATGCAGGAACCTTTCTTGCAGGTACGTCAACAGGAGCCTTGGTAACAGGGTTCATAGCAACCTTTGCCGCTCTGTCTCTTACCTCAAATGTACCGAATCCCACTAGAGTTACCTTATCGCCGTTTGTGAGTGCATCTGTGATAGAATCAATTACTGTTGAAAGAGCCTTTTCTGCGTCTTTCTTTGAATAGCCGCCTTTCTCTGCAATTACACTAATAAGTTCTGCTTTTGTCATTTTTTATACCTCCAATATATTTTTAACGAACAATTACTTATTCATTAATTACGTTTAATAGCTGTAAAGCTCTCCTGCGGGAATTTGCGTCAGATCTCTGCCGGACTTTTCAAGCTCCTCAAACCGCTCAACAAACCTGTCACAAGCTCCTGCAAGCTGTTCTTCTGCATCCTCAGACAAATGTCTCTCAGCATTTGCACATACGAACAATATGTCCTCAATATCAGCGTTATTGTTTATCATTCCCTTGAGGACATTCATTATTTCATCTGCACTTTCAAAATCTATACCCGCTCTCGCAGCACGCTTTCCCAATTTCTGCGCTCTCATCAGCGCAGGAAAATTCTTAGGTACGCTTTTAAGCGTATCGGTATAAGTCTCCTGTCCCTTGGTTTCCTTCTTGATAGCGTCCCAGTTTGTCAGCACCTTATCGACCGTATCGGCGTTAACATTTCCGAAGACGTGAGGGTGTCTCACAATAAGCTTTTGACAAATCTCGGTAATAACATCATCGAGTACGAAATTTCCGTTCTCCTGTTCTATTACCGTATGAAAAACCACTTGCAGAAGAACGTCTCCAAGCTCCTCCCTCATCATTTCAGGAGACTGACAGTCTATCGCCTCCATGACCTCGTATACCTCCTCAAGAAAATCCTTCTTGATAGATTTATGGGTCTGGACCTTATCCCACGGACAGCCGTTTTCACTTCTGAGAACAATTACCACGTTAACAAGATCGTCAATATTAAACCTGTCCTTAGACAGCAAATCATTAATAATATCCTCCAAAGCAAAAACCTCCGCCAAATATTAGACCACTAAAATAATCGGTGCTATATTATAATAACTCAAAACAAAAAAAATTTCAAGTGGTTTTTGAACTTTTTTTTGAAATCGCATAGTTTATCAGATTTTTCGGCGTTTCGCACAATAAATACAATGAAATAAAGTACATTATGCCGCCTATTGCAATAGAAATTACTGTGACTATCCTATGGTTTATGTTAATCCAATTCTGCATATTCAAAAAGTTTTCACTAAGTACAGCGGAAATAGTACACATCAAAGCCGCATACAGAGGTCTGATATATGTTTCTATAACTCTGCACTTTTCGTCGGTAAGACTATATACGGATCTCAGAGACATTACACACACAAATATCATTGAAGCAGTCTCTGCGTATGCTGCTCCTTCCAATCCTATATTCGGATTTGAAACAAAGACTAAATTCAATACAAGCTTGATAACTCCGCCTATAGTCATTATAACTATATTTTTTCGTGAATTACCTAAAGTCTGCAATATCGTAAAGCAAGGCAATGCCATTGCCATAAAAATAACGCCTATTCCAAGTACAGACAAAGGTCTTACCGCTGCCTCTATTTCCGCGGTCCTGCCCGCAAAAAGAAACATCAGCAGCGATCTGGACATAGCGCATATTCCCAATCCTGACGGAATTGCGATGATACTTGATATCGTCATCATATTCCGAAGATTCGAGGAAAATGCTTTTTTATCTCCTCTTGCCCACGCGTCGGTAAGAGCGGGCAGAGCGCTTTTTCCGAACATAGCAGTCAAAGTAGGAACCAGTCCGTATACAAGAGAAGCAAGTCCCTCATATGAGCCGTACATAAAATTGGGTAGCTCTTCTTTAGAAATACCGCTGTCGATGAATCCTGCAAACGGAGTAATATCCTGCTCCATAGCATATCTAAGACAAGGATTAATGGTAAGCATATCTATCATACCCGTAAGAGTTGTTATTACCGCTGCAAATGCAATAGGCATAGCGCATTTCAAAAGCAGTGAGGATATTCTTCGGTAACTGTCAGTCACCTTATCACTGTCTCTCATCTGACGCGTAATGCCGTCTCCTTTTATCTTCGTGCCTATCATCAAAAGCATGCAGGCTGCTCCCGAAGCAAGGCTGGAGCCTAAGATTGCCGCAGCGGCAATAAACGGAAGAGATGTCTCCCTAGCCTGTTCAATAGAATTGCAGGCTATTCCGAAGCACTCTCCTGTATGTAAAAACTGATTCTCTCCGTATCGTGCTGTAAGCAAAGCAAATCCCAAACCCATAACTACCTTGAAAACTGTCTCGGCAATTTCAGACAATGCAGTAGGCAGCATATTGCGAAGTCCCTCATAATAGCCTCTTTCAACTGACATAGCCGTACAAAATACTATTGAGGGCGCAACACACATCAAGGCGTATTTCGCCGTCGGTTCTTTCATAACAAATTCCGCCAGCGGAGATGACAGCAGCATTATAATCCCACAGGCAGCAATACTCAAAATACCAAATGTCAGATGAGCCGCTTTCTTCTGTCTTCTCAGATTTGAAAATCTTCCCAGTGCATAATTTTCCGCCGCCATTCTAGCCATTGATGAAGGTATTCCCGATACAACTATAGCGAATACGGGAGTGAATACAGAAAAAGCAGCAGAAAAATATCCCATACCTGTTCCGCCCAGAATGTGTGTCAGGGGGATTTTAAACATCAATCCCAGAATTTTTGTGATTATGACCATACTCAGCAATATTGCCGAGCTTTTTAAAAAGCTCTGTTTTTTCAAGGCAAACCCTCCGTTTATAATATCTCTTTTCTTATAGTTTATGAAAGGTTTGTCCCATATATAACAAAAGACCGCCCATATAGAGCGGTCTTACAAATATCAGATCAAGCTATAATGTCGTCAAGATCAAGATCGTCGTAATAATCCCAGTCGTATTCATCCCAATCGTAATCCTCATCGTCCCAGTCATATTCGTCCCAATCATAGTCATCATAATCCCAATCATAGTCATCATAGAGGTCATAATCATCATCGTAACCGTAATTATCCTCAAAAAGCTCTGCGTACAACTCATCTCCAAGAGCGTTCTTAAGCTTGGACTCAAAGCCCTCTATATCCCATGTTGTAAGATATTCTTCCAACTGAGATTCGTCAAATGCATCGTAAGTCGTACCTGTGGGGATCGCAACATCGGAAGCCTCTGTCTTTTTGCTTTCAATATCAACAGTTACAACTGACTTTCCGTTTGCACCGACTTCAAATGTAAGATCCAAATTATCGTCAGTGCTGTCTGAACTGATCTCAAACCAGCCTGAGAATGCCTCTGTATCCGATGTGAAATTAACATCGGTTCTTATTGTACCCTTAAAGCTGTCACCGGACTCCTGAAGATCCTTGACCTCAAATATCACCTGTACGTTATCGCTTTCGTCCTTAACGGAAATATCATAAGAACCGTTGAGAACTCCGTCTGTATCCTTAATTGCGCCGTACATAGTCATAGCCGTTCCGTCTCCGCCGTCAAACTTGATGTCAACAGCATCAGCCTCGTCAGTGGAAAGAATAATCGCGCTGAGTTCTCCCTCATCGTCATTAGGAACCATTTTGAAACCGGCAAATACTCCGTCGTTATAATAAGAAACAAAATCAACCGAGCCATCGCTTATATCGGTTTCGAGCTCTTCAATAAGACTGTCAATAGCCTCCTCATATGTAGGCGGAGCGTATGAGTACTCAGAGTCGGTCTCCGTTGTTATCGTACCATAAGCCTCTTCCATTGCCTGCTCGTAAATGCTCTTGAAATTCGTATCAGTCTTAGCCTTTTCGAGAACAGCCTTTGCCGCCTTATTAGCGTCTTCAGCAGTAATAGTATACGACTTTGTAGTCAGTTCATACTTAACGCCGTCAATATCTCCCTCAAGATTATCGCCCTCAGTTCCCTCAGGGAGATTATCCTTGATAACCTGCTCATATTCGTCAAGACTTGTCTCAAGCCCCTCATAGTCGATGTTCATATCAATGTCTGAGGTGTCAAAATTGCCGAAGTCAACACCCAGTTCGTCCTTTACATAGTTTTCAGCTTCTGTGCTGTCAACCTTTAAATATGCGTCGGAAAACTCGGGAATTTGCAGATAAGCCGCATTTTCTTCTCTTGCAAGCACAGCATTCAGCGAAATAAGATCGTTTCCGTCGTAAGCAAGAGTATAATCCAGACCCATGTTCTTGCCCTTCTGCTTAGTGGAAATATTCATGGAAACCGGGCTTACGCTCTGACCTGTCAGCTCGGTAAATCCGTCGCCGAAAGTAACCTTAACGGATCCGTCATAAGCAAAATCAAGCTCGCCCTTCACAGCCTTTTCAGCATTATCCAGAGTGTTGTTGATATTGTCCGCAACAGCGCTCAGCTTAGTATTTTCCCTATTAGAATTTGTCTTGTCTGAATCTTTGTTAACAAAGTAATAACCAAGACCTGAGCCTACGATTGAAAGACCCAGAACACCTGCCAGTACAGGCGTAAGAATATTTGTCTTTACCATTTGTTTGCTTCCTCCCAATAATTGTGTCTCAAAACTTCAAAGGCGAAAAGTAGCATGAACGCCCTTGTATTCTTATCCTATTATAAGAATAATATATCATATTTTTAACATATTGTCAATAGATTAATTATTACAATTTTACTACACTCATCAACAATAAAATATTCATTTACGACAAAAACAATACCGCACATAAATTGTACGGTATTGCATAACGATCTATCAGTTGAATTCAAATCCCTCGGCTCTTATACCGTCAATAACGTCGCCCAGAATCTCAGCATTTGTCTGTGAAACGGAATGCAGAAGATATATTGCTCCGGGGTGAGCGGCAGCTATAAGCTTTTCCTGCGCTTGCTCCTTATCCGGCTGATCGTCCACATCCCAATCGGCATAGGCAAAGCTCCACAGCATTGTGCTGTAGCCGCAATTTGCCGTCACGCCCAGAGAAAACTCCGAGAACTCTCCCATCGGAGGACGGAACAGAGTCATATCACAATCATAATTTTCCTGCATATACTTATGAAAATCCATGATTTCACTTTCGCAGGATGCCTGATCAAGGTCAGGCATAGAGTAATGATGAACGGAATGATTTCCCACTGTATGCCCCTCGTCTATCATACGCTGAACAAGCTCAGGATTTTTCTCTGCATAATCCTGGAGCAAAAAAAACACAGCCTTTACCTTTTTATCCTTGAGGGTATCGAGGATTTGTTCCGTATAGCCATTTTCATAGCCCTGATCAAAGGTCAGAGTGATTTTCTCACTGTCCTCGTTAATAGCGCGGGCGTTTAGCTCACCGTACCGGTTATTGAAATCCAGCGCTCCCGTAGTTCGGTTTTGATTGTCTGTCTGAACTCCCTGACCGTATCCGTTCTTTTCTCTTGAAAGTCCTGACAGATCAATTTTTGAAATCTCAGATTTTTTTGCGATAACAGGCTCTGCCGCAGCAGAGGTTGTCGTTCCTGACTTATCCTCTCTGCCGGTGATGTCTTCGGATTTATTTGAGCAAGCCGTCAGTGAAATTATAGCCAATGCCGTTGCCACAAATCCTCTGATTTTATTTTTTTTCATAAAAAAATTCCTCCCTTTTATGCTATTATCTGCATTGGAGAAATTTTAATGCGTTTTTTTAAAAGGTAAATTTAAGCAATTTATCAATATAAAAGGCGGCTTGACCGGCCGCCTCTAAAAATCGTTTATCAAGCTTGAAGATAGGACTTTACAAGAGCCTGCAAAAGTT
>CAYNPW010000030.1:0-25551 GCA_964399215.1 uncultured Ruminococcus sp.
GAGCGCCACCTTGCCAAGGTGGAGGTAGCGAGTTCGAGCCTCGTAATCCGCTCCACTTTTCCCTTGCAGGTGCCTGTGAGGGAAAATTTATATTCATAAAATTTTGCGGGTTTATTTCAATTACCAGAATACCTTTCTTCCTGAGAGGAGATGAAGGTGCAACTCCTTTGACCCGCTCCAATCCCTTGCAATATGTTTTGCAGGGGAATTTTTATTTTGTTTCGCTTATGAGGATCAATATACTTTTTTTGAAAATTAGTACTTGTAATTTTTCGGATTATAATATATAATAGAATAAACAAATTTTATGGAGGTTCAAATGGATAATTACGATACTTCATTCACCGATGAGCTTTTCGGTAATTCTCAGCCGGGTTACGGCGGATATAACGGATTTGTTCAGCAGCCCGTCCGTCCTAAGACTGATAACGGCATTATATGGTATATATGCATTCTTCCTCTGCTTGCATTGTTTCTTGAAAATTATGCGTCAAGCAAGTGGGCGGGAATCTTTTTGTGGACAGCTGCTGTGGTAATGCTGATTTTTTCCTGCTGCTATGACTGCAAAAAGCTTGAAAAGTCGGGGCTCGATACTACTGCGGTCAGAGGCTGGGTGTGGCTTGCACCCGTTTATGTTTTCAGACGCGAGAAAATGCTTGGACGTGAAACCTATAAAGGAATTATGCTGACAGTATTCTGCCTTGCGGCTTTGTCTATGAACGGATTTGTTCAGGGAATGAGTGTAAACGAGGATAGTCTGCCGGAGATAGTCGCAAACTCATATGTTCAGAATTTGGACAATTTCAGCGGAGTTTCATCTAACATTATCGGCGAACAGCTTGAGGAATATCTGGGGGAAGATATTGACTGGGATTGTACCAAAAAAGGCGATATTTATACCTTGACCTGTACAGGAAAGCACGATGACAAGGAAGTTGTGGTCGCATTTGAGGTCAAGCACGACGGCTTTGCCTTTTTAGGGTGTAGGGTATCCGAAATCAGATCAGCGGGCGAAAGTCTAGAGGATGAGGATTTCAAAAACGCTCTTTTGGAAATTATGATACCCGAAGCGCTTGAGGAGAAAGACGCTGAGAATGCCGAAACTCAGAAGGCATAATGTATATTCATTGCACATTCTGATGCAACTATCGGAATGTGCGTTTTTCTTATAAATAATGATGTATACAAAATTCAGCTTTAATGCTTATGCAATTTTGTACAAAAAACAGTTGACTTGTATGGTAATATATGATAAAATATGATTTACTAAGTGAAATATTAACTTGGTGAACTAATATAAAGGGAGTGGTAATTACGCAACAGAAAAACTGTAAGCTTATGCAGGCTGTTATTGCTGTTCACCGCAGAATAAAAAATCTACAGGTGGTGCAGAAACAGAAATATTTCAGCATAAGCGAGTTTTTTACTTTAAGTAAGCTTTTTATGCTGGCAAGCCAACAATACGGCGAGGACACTGCGGAAAAATATGTGTCTATGAAAAAGCTTTCGCAGACGCTCAGGGTTTCTCCTGCCATGGTAACCAAAACAATTACCGCATTGGAGGACAGGGGGTGCGTAAGACGAGCCTCCGACAGCAGTGACAGACGAGGCGTAAACGTGTGTTTAACACAGAAAGGCCTTGCGCTTTGGACAGAAGAATATGATTTTAAAGGAGAATTTATCCACAAAGCTATAGAACGTTTTGGCGAGGATAAAACAAATCAGCTTTATTCTTTGACTGACGAACTGCTCAGCCTGATAGAACAGGAGGCAGAAAAAAGCAGAAATACCGATTCTAAGAAAGGATAAGTGATAATGGGCAAGCTATTCAAATACATCAAGAGCTATTGGGCGGGTGCATTTACGGTATTTGTTCTTCTTATAGTGCAGGCTTACTGCGATCTGTCATTACCTAATTACACCGCTGATATTCTTGATACAGGAATCATGCAGGGCGGCGTTGAAAATGTCTGTCCCCAAGTTCTGAGAGAGGAAACAATGGAGGACATAAAGCTGTTTATGACGGATGAGGAGCAGGCAGAGGCGGATAAGTACTACACAGTGAAAAGCAGTATCGGTGAGTGCGATATGCCTGTTGAGGAAAATAATGTTTATTCAGGGGCGGTTTATGAACTGAATACAACTAACCGTGATATAATAGAACGTCTTGATGACGATTTCGGTATGGCGGTGCTGACCTATACGGGTATTTCTCAGATGTCCTTAGAAGATTTACAGTCTCAGAGCGGCGGAGAAAGCAACGATAATGGGGAATTTACAGCCGAACAACAGCAGAAAATGGCTGAGCTGATGCAGTCGGGTGAAGAAATAACTCCTATGGCTTTGATAAGAGCCGGCGTTACAGACGGTCTTACAGTCAGAAATGAGCTTGAAAAAAAATATTCCTCTATGAGCGATATGGCGGTTTCACAAGCCGCAAAAGCGTTCTGGCAGCGGGAGTATGAGGTTATTTCTGTGGATATGAAGCAGTTTCAGAAGAACTACCTTTTTGCACAGGGAGGTAAAATGCTGGGCATGGCGGCAGTTATAATGATCTGCACAATATGTATCTGCTACCTTGCGGCGAAGATCGGAGCCGGAATAGGCAAGGATCTGCGTGTAGGCGTTTTTAGAAAGGTAGTCAGCTTTTCAAATGCCGAAATGGATAAATTCTCCACCTCCAGTCTTATTACACGTTCCACGAACGACATTCAGCAGATACAAATGGTTATGACCATACTGCTGAGAATATGCTTGTATGCTCCGATCCTTGGCGTCGGAGGGCTTATCAAAGTGCTTAACACAAACACAAGTATGGTGTGGATAATCGCCTTGGCAGTAGGCTTGGTTCTTGCACTGGTGGGACTTCTAATGGTAGTGGCTATGCCTAAGTTCAAAATTATGCAGACCAAGGTCGATAAGCTGAATCTCGTCACAAGAGAAATCCTGACAGGTCTGCCTGTTATCAGAGCGTTTTCCAGAGAAAAGCACGAGGAGGAACGCTTTGATGTTACCAATAAAGACCTTACCAAAACAATGCTTTTTACAAATAGAGTTATGACCTTTATGATGCCCGTTATGATGTTCATAATGAACGGAATTTCAGTGCTTATCGTATGGGTAGCCTCAAAGCAGATAGATATGGGTAAGCTTCAGGTTGGAAGTATGACGGCTTTTATCACCTACACTATGATGATAATAATGTCGTTTCTTATGCTGTCTATGATCTCGATAATGCTGCCCAGAGCAGCAGTTGCGGCAGAGAGAGTCGACGATGTTCTCACTGCAGAGCCTGTCATTACCGATAAAGAAGGGGTATCGGAAAGGAAAATAACAAAAGGTCTAATTAAATTTGATCATGTGGATTTCAGATATGAAAATGCAGACTGCGATGTACTTGAGGACATTGATTTTACCGCAGAACCGGGAAAAACCACGGCTATTATCGGAAGCACGGGCAGCGGAAAGTCTACGCTCATTCATCTAATCCCCCGCTTTTACGATGTTACAAGCGGAAAAATTACCATTGACGGAATTGACGTAAGAGATTATTCTCAGCATAATCTGAGAGAACAAATAGGCTTTGTTCCGCAAAAAGGCGTTCTTTTCTCCGGAGATATTAAATCAAACCTGAGCTTCGGCTGCCCCGACGCGCCGCAGGAACAGTTGGTAAAAGCCGCTGAAATTGCACAGGCAGCAGAGTTTATCGAAGCAAAGCCCGACAGATACGAAAGTCCTATCGCACAGGGCGGCTCTAATGTTTCGGGCGGACAAAAACAGAGACTTTCCATTGCACGAGCTATTGCAAAGGATCCGAAGATATTTATTTTTGACGACTCGTTCTCTGCCCTTGACTTCAAGACAGACGTTGCTCTCAGAAAAGCATTGAAAGAAAGTGTAGAAGATCGTACTGTTCTTATTGTTGCACAGAGAATTGTCACTATTATGAACGCAGACAAGATAATCGTTCTTGACGAAGGTAAAATAGCAGGTCAGGGAACTCACAACGAACTGCTTCTTAACTGCGCAGTTTATACTCAGATCGTAAAATCTCAGCTTTCCGAAAAGGAATACGAGCAGCAGCTTGCAGAAGCACAGGCTGAACAGCAGGATAGAGAAAAGGAGGGTGAATAATATGGCGCAGAAAGGTTCTGTTGGCAGAGATCCCATTGGTTCGGGAGAAAAGTCCAAGCATTTCAAAAAATCCATGGGATGTCTTATAAATTATATAGGCGGCTATAAATTTGCCGTTCTTGCAGTTATGCTGTTCGCAGTGGGAAGTACGGTTTTCAATATTGTCGGTCCGAAGGTGCTTGCAAAGGCTACCGATGAGCTTTTTGCTGGACTTGTAGCGAAAATCGGCGGAACCGGAGGAATTGATTTTGACAAGATCGCAAAGATCCTGATCGTTCTCATATGCCTGTATATTATTTCGGCGCTTTTCCAGTTCTTCCAAGGCTTTCTGATGACAGGTATTTCCCAGAAGATATGCTATAAAATGCGCAGAGATATAGCTGCAAAAATCAACAGAATGCCTATGAAGTATTTTGATAAAATGACCCACGGAGAGGTACTCTCAAGAATGACCAATGACGTTGACACCTTGGGAACCAGCCTAAACCAATCCGTAACACAGCTTATTCATTCTATAACAATGGTTATCGGCGTACTGATCATGATGCTTTCTATCAGTCCCAAGCTTACTCTTGTGGCTTTACTGGTCATTCCGCTGTCAGCGATCATCGTAGGAGTGGTTGTGAAAAACTCCCAGAAATATTTCCACAGCCAGCAGGAATATCTTGGTCATGTAAACGGACAGGTAGAAGAGATCTACGGCGGTCACAGCGTTGTAAGGGCATTCAACCGTGAGGACACCGTCAAGGCGGAATTTGACGAGGCTAACGAGGTGCTTTATCAGTCCGCTTGGAAATCGCAGTTTATATCAGGTATTATGATGCCTGTTATGCAGTTTGTGGGAAACCTGGGCTACGTTGCAGTAGCGGTTTTCGGAGCATATCTTGCTATGGACGGTAAAATTTCCGTCGGCGACATTCAGGCTTTCATTCAGTATGTAAAGAACTTCACCCAGCCTATTCAGCAGCTGGCTCAGGTTTCCTCTATGATTCAGTCTACAGCAGCGGCTGCGGAGAGAATTTTTGAATTTCTCGACGAGGAGGAAGAATCTCAGCTTGCTGAAAAGCACGCGCCTAGATCTATAGAAGAAATTTCCGCCGAAGTAGATTTTGAGAATGTAAGGTTTGGCTACTCCGAGGATAAGATAATCATTCACGACTTTTCCGCAAAGGTACATGCGGGGCAGAAAATCGCAATCGTAGGTCCTACCGGCGCAGGAAAGACCACAATGGTCAAGCTGCTTATGAGATTTTACGATATAAACGGAGGTAAAATAAAAATCGGAGGATACGACATAAAGGATTTTGACCGAAGTGAGCTAAGAGAGGCTTTCGGAATGGTTCTTCAGGACACTTGGCTGTTTAACGGTACTATCATGGAAAATATCCGATATGGCAGACTAGACGCTACAGATGAAGAAGTTATTGAGGCGGCAAAAGCTGCTCATGTTCACCACTTTATAGAAACGCTTCCGGGAGGCTATAATATGGAGCTTAACGAAGAGGCATCCAACGTCTCTCAGGGACAGAAACAGCTTTTGACAATAGCAAGAGCAATTCTTGCCGATAACAAGATACTCATTCTTGACGAGGCTACATCGTCAGTTGACACCAGAACAGAAATAAGGATACAGAAAGCAATGGACAATCTTATGAGAGGAAGAACAAGCTTTATTATAGCCCACAGACTTTCTACTATAAGAGACGCAGACCTTATTCTTGTAATGAAGGACGGAGACATTATAGAGCAGGGAAACCATTATAAGCTTATGGAAGACGGCGGATTTTACGCGCAGCTTTATAATTCCCAGTTTGAGCACGCATAGAAAAAACAAAGGACTGAGAGCTAGTTCTCAGTCCTTTGTTGTATTTAAATGAAGCTTTAAATTACTTCATCTGGTTTTTTAGCTTATTCTGCTCTTCTTCCATAAGCTTCATCAGTTCCTCAAGGGAAGCTGAACCTGTATCCGAAGCCGTTCTTGCAGGTCCGGGTCTTTGAGACGAACGCTGTCCCTGCGGTCTCGGTCTGCGCTGTACAGGCTTTTTAGGTGCAGTCTTAGAAGGAACCGATTCCTGCTCCGTAACTGCGTTGTCAACAAGCTTTGAAGCTTTTTCGTAGTATTCCGACATCTTTGACTCATCATCTGAAACGGTTGGCTCCGTCTTGGGTTCTTTCTGAACTGCATTTCTTCTGAAATCAACGTCAAGGCTGTCTTTTTCTTCTGAAGGATTAAAAATGTTCTCTGACTGTGAATAACTCTGCTCAGTCTGTTGCTGCTGTTCAAGCTGCTGACGGCGTTTGGCGATCTGTTCGCCCTCATTCTGTCCGCCGAAAAGAAAATCGTCAAGCTTGACCTCTTCCTCCTCTTCTTCCTCTTCTTCCTCCTCATCTTCCTCGGGTGAATGAGTAGCGATAGCAATAATAAGCTCAATAAGAACAAGGACGAACAGAGGCACAACAGCGCATACGATCATACCGAACTTTGATGTAACAAACGTAATGACCATACCTGCCGTCTTGAAATAACTGGACGTTCCGCCCACAATGTTTTTGGAAGTAACATCATAATACCTGTCGCCGTTTGAAATGGTATAAACTACGCCGTCTCCTCCCTCGTTGGAGTTAACGTCCGCCAGCCAGAAAACTCCTGTTCCGACGCCCTCTACCTTTTCACATAAAACCGCAGTACCGATCTTCTCGGTCGCATTTGTCAGTCCGTTTGAGGCTATGATAAGCACATTCTTAGGTACGGAGACCTCGTATGTACCGTCCTCTGTCTTGGCTGTAAGCTCAGAATTCGTCATATAAAGGCTGTATCCCGCAAAGCTGGGGGTAACATCTTTATTCTTGAATACTTTTCCTATACCGAAGATTATCAGCATTTCCAGAATAATAAACACAATGAAAAATACCAACACATTTTTGCCTGCATTGGATTTTTTGTTAGTACTTGCTCCCATTCATTAACATTCCTTTCAAACGCGTCGGGATCGACGCTGTTACTTTTATGTAATTAAGCTGTTACAATTTATTATAACATATAAATCCGCAAATTTCAACACTATTTTTTATTTATTTACATATTTTCTTGGCATGGGACAAATTCCCTGCCGTAATTTTGTTACTATCCTTCGGACTGAACTCTGTTTAGCCTGATAGTTATGGTATTCATTTCATCGTTTTTTATGATAGAATAGCTTGAACTGTCATAGCGTCCGTCCGAATACTGTTGTGCGCATTCTCTTAAAATTGCAAAGATCATAGGATTGCCGTTTTCATATTCCTGACGGAAAATACGTTCGTATGCATTTGCGTATGTGTATACATCAGCGCATTTGACCCTTGCATAATCGCTATTTTCCGACATGGCATCGCCGACTGCGGCTGTTATGATATCAGCGGCAAAGTCTGCGTGAGATATCAAAAGTCCCCTGCGGATATAGTAGTTTGCGTCTTTGCAGACCGCCTCAGGGTAGTAAAGATATTTGTTTTCGTCTGCTATGTGATCTCTGTTCATCTCCTCGTCGGTGACTGCAAAATAGTCATATCTGAGATAGTCATCACCCATTTGTGAAATCGGATCGTCCCATGTAAGGTCCATACCGTACCACTGCCCGTCGATCAGGACCTTATTCCATATATGGGGGAGAACCTCATTTTCCTCAATACCCTGACCTACGATCGGAATACAGCCTATATCCGCTCGTTCGCAAAGCATAAGCAGAGCCTTTGTATAACCCTCGCATACAGCCTTGCCGTCTACAAGGCAACCGTATGCGGTATAGCATTCCGCCCCGGTTTCATCGTAGACGCAGCCTGTAATAACAGTATCATGGAAATACACAAGCTTTTCAAAATCGTCCCATTCGGGAGAAATCCCCGACATTATCACGTCTATGCGGGCGTTTATCTGATCAAGCTCCGCCTGAGCCTCCTCCGGAGTTTTTACGTAATCAACGTCAATAGACATTACATACCCCTCGGAATTTACGGAAACTGAATACTCCTGTCCGATATAATTAAGCTTTGGCGCACATGATGTACACAGCACTATGAATTTGCATATATCCTCAGATTTGACAACGTTTTTTGAAATAATGATAGTTTCTTCAAAATTTTCAAGCCCGCTGTAGATCTGACGGCATACGGTATTTTCTTCTTCGGTAAGATACTGAAGAAAGTATTCGGCCGCAAACGGAATGTCGACCTCTGCCAATTCAGCCTGGTCTTCCTGCGGCTCGGGAATATCATCCTTGGCGTTTTCAGTATAATTGATGCGTATACCCGTTGCTTCGTCGGCATAGGGACTGCTCTCAGTCACACCCTCATTTGCAGAGGAAAGACGCTGTGTAAGCTTAATTATCCTTTCGCCCACGTCACTGTTATGCAGAATAAGGACAAAGCCGCATACTGCAACCGCAAGCGCTGTAAGTGCGCCGATTATTCCTGCTTTGCCCTTTGATTTTTTAGTCATTGATAAAACCTTCCAAAATTAAATTACACTTGTTTATATATTTTTCTGCTTTTTGCTTCAGTACTGACATTATCAGCCCGAATGTTTCCGATAGCCGAACGGTTCTTTTTGCTTAACGTTTATTTTTTCGCTTTTTCTGACGTTTCCTGTAAAATAACAGCTCTAAGCTTTTCTATTTTTTTGTCCTCTACTTTCAGAACCGAAAATCGTATATTTTCCCATTTTACCGAAGGCGTCTCGTTATCGTCGGGAATTCTTCCGAGAAGATCTATTACCATAGCGCCGATAGTTTCAAAAACGGAGTTTTCCTCAGGCTCTTTTCCCAAAGCCTCCATAACGTTTTCATAATCTGCGTTTCCAAGCATTTCAAAAACGTATGGAGAAAGCTGTACGATCTCCTCCGTTTCATCGTCGTATTCGTCCTGAATATTTCCCACGATCGTTTCAATACAGTCCTCCATGGTGGCAACGCCCGCTGTACCGCCGTATTCATCCACAACCACAGCCATTTGCTGCTTGAGCGCAGAAAACTCTTTAAACAGCTCGCCGCATTTGTTGGTCTCGGGGACAAACATTACATCTCTTGTGAAATCCTTTACAATACGGTTTGCGGCGTCCTCGTGAAAAACAAGGGTCAGCAGATCCTTTGCAAAAACTACTCCCTGAATGTCGTCGATAGTGTCCTTATAAACAGGTATCCGTGAAAAACCGCTTTCAATGGCAAGCTCCACGGCATCCTTTATTGGGGCGTTTTCTTCGATTGCCATAACCTCGGTCCTGTGGGTCATAATATCCCTGATCTCAAGATCGTCAAACTCGAAAATATTGCTTATCATTTCCGCCTGACTTTCCTCTATTGCTCCTGTTTCGTTAACAGCGTCGACCATAAGGAGAATTTCCTCCTCGGTGACTGTATCACTTTTGTTCGCATTGCGCACGCCGAAAATCCGAAGGATAATTCCCGAAAGGCAATCGTTGACGATTTCCAGCGGTTTGAAAACAGCAAGCCAGCACTTGTAAACGCCGCTCATTTTCAGAATAAATCCGTCGCCGATTTTTCCGGATGTACACAGTCTTTTGGGAATGTTAACTGCAAAAATACTTATAACAAGAGTAAAAATACAGATAATGACAATGAAACTTAAAATACTTACCGCATAATATTTCCAGCCGTCAACATCAGCTAACTTGCCCCAAAGATCGGAGATCATGACAGAAAGGGGATCAAAATAGTAAAGAGTGCCCAGTACGGAAATAATTATTATCATAATTGAACGTGAAATAAGGTTTGCAGACATAAACCTGCTTGGATTCTCAACCATTTTCAGCAGACGAGCTGCCCTTTTATCCTCATCGGCAAGCTTTTTGAGCTTTGAATCATTAAATTCAACAGCGGCATTTTCGCAGGCGCAGAAGAACGCCATAACACCCATAAGAGCCAGACAGATTACAATACCGACCCACAATCGCCCGACGTCATCCATTATATCATCTTCCTTTATATACATTATATAAAATAATAATAACAAACATTCTGTCGGTTGTCAAGAGATTTTGCAAGCGTAAAAATACGGATTAGCACATTAAATGAAAAAGGAGAAAAAAGAGCCGCCATAATAGTGAATATTAATTACAAGTAAAATGCATGAGATAAAACTCATAAATATGTCCGAAGAAAAAATTAAAGCCTTCGGATTATCCTTTCCGGTCCTGAAATTCAGTCGTCTTGACCGAACGCCGTTAATACGATAAAAACAGCTTGACACTCCACTCTTATGTATGATATAATTTATATATAGCTATAATTCAGAAAGCGTGGTGACGTAATGAGATCCTCGGAAGGCTCCGAAACAAAGTTTTCCTGGCGGCTGGTAACATTCATCTATGTAATCGTACTCATATCAGCCTGCTGTGCAATAGCGGTTGTAAGCTCTGTTAAGCTATTTAACAGCCGTATAAATTCAGAATCTGAAATTGTTACGTCCCTTAACAAACAGCTCAGGCTTTCTCTTGAGGACTATTTCAGCAATATAGAATCAGCGAGTAAGGTAGTGCTTGCCGAACGCAGTCTTGCCGCCTACAACGCGGCAGATACTAAGATCGATAAATATGAGGCTATTCAAACAGAAAAGGAGATCGAGGAATATCTTCTTACTATAAGCATGCTTGACAACTATTGTGATTTCTGCATCATTTATGTCAACGATCGTATTCTGGGTAAAGTTTCTGTAGGAACCGAAGATCTGATAAGTGATGATATTTACAAAAATTTTTCAGATCTCCTCGGAGATGACAAAACAAAATGGGCAAGCGGGATCAACGGCAGCTACAAGAAGATCTTCTATCTCAGACGCGTCAATGACAATGCTGTATTCGTGTCGTCATTTTATACCACGGAGCTGGAAAATGTTTTCTCTGCCTGTGAAAATGACGAAAATACAAAATTCTATCTTGCGGACAAGGAGGGAAATATCATATTTTCTTCCGACGACGCCTCCGGTAAAAAGCTTGAAAGCAAGCTCACAGAAAACGGAAGTACGGGCAGCTATACCGTTATAGATACGGAATATATTGAGAGCTTTTCTGAAATATCAGGTGATATGGGAGTTATTACACTGCGAGATCTGCATAACATATCTCTTGAACACGGCAATACTCTTATGGTGTGCGGAGGGATTCTCATTTGCGCAGCAGTAATACTCATTATGGCTTATCTGTTTATTCTTCCCTCGGATAACGGTACGGATAAAAGCTCTCCTGAGACTGTTGACAAGCTTACGGGACTTCACAGTTCGGAAGCGGTGGAAAATCTTATTGCCGATAAAATTGAAACCTGTATTTCCGGCTCCACTATCATGCTTGCGCTTGTAAGCATTGAAAACTACCGTTTGATAAATGAAAACTACGGAAGAGCGGGTATAAACGAGGCTCTGCTGACGGTTTCCCATACGCTGACTGAAATGTTCGGAGATGACGATTCCAAGAACATTGTGGGCAAAACGGACAAAAACGAATTTGTAATTTTTGCAGATTTCACAGAATACGATCTGTTCAAAGCCCACGACAAACTGAAAGAAAGTTTACGCTCCCTTGACGGAAAGCTTAAACAATGCGCGCTGTCATCAGACAGAGGAATGATAAAATGCGCCGTAGGCGCTGCTGTTTATCCCGACAGCAGCACCGATTACGACGAACTGTACGACTACGCTCACGAAGCTCTTGAGAAATCATGGAAAGACGGCGGCAAGAAATATGTCCTGCACAAAAAGGAAGTACAGACCAAGGGAGGCAGAGTATGAGGAGATCCCGTTCAGGTAAGGCTGTTTTATGCGTTCTGATAAGCATATCGCTGCTGTGCGGCTGCGGTATTCATCAAGTCGTAAGAGAACAGGAGCAGGCTGTGATACACTGCTCATGGTGGGGAAAGGATGACCACAATGAACGTGTTATTCAAGGAATAGAGATATTTGAAAACGCTTTTTCAGATATTACAGTAAAATCCGAATACAGCGAATTTGAGGGATTTAAATCCCGTATGGATTCAGAGTTCTATTCAGATACTCAGGCCGACGTTATGCAGCTCAACTACGACTGGCTGTATGAATATTCAGCAGACGGCGAGCAGTTTTACGATCTGAACGAGCTGTCAGAGTACATAGATTTAAGTAATTTCAGCGATTTTTCTTTGAAATTCGGTACAATAAACGGCAAGCTAAACGCATTACCTTACAGTATCAACGCTGTGACATTTATCTATAATAAAAACTTTTATGACAGCTACGGGCTCGAGCTTCCCCGAACATGGGACGATCTGTTTGCGGCGGCAAAGGTGATGAAATCCGACGAGGTATATCCGCTTTCACTGACGGAAAAGAATTTCTGGATGTGCTGCTGTGCCTATATGGAACAGACTACTGGAGACAGCGTTTTTGATAAGGAAAATAATTTTGTGCTCACTCAAGAGAATCTGGAACTTATGATAGATTTCTGTCAGCGGCTTGTCAATGAAAAGGTTTCTAAGCCGGGATCGGAATTTGACAGAAATGATTTTGAGAACTGTATTACCGGAGGCGTTGCCACATGGAATTCCGATGCAGGATATTTCAGCGACGCAGCAGAGGAATACGGCTTTGAAGTGATAGTGGGAGATTATCCCGCACAGGAAAACTATCTGTCCTATGGCTGGTATGTGAAACCCACCAGTCTGCTGGCAGTAAAGAAAAATACCAAAGAACCTGAGGCAGCAGCAAGGCTGTTGGACTTTATGCTCAACAGCTCGGATATGGCTGCGCTCATAGGAACAACCAAGGGCGTTCCTGTAAGCCTTTCGGCAACGGAAACACTTGCGGCAAGAGATATGCTTACAGGCATAGGTTACACTTCAACTCAGAAAATCAACGATACGCCCGAGCTGGAGGTAATGAGTCCTTATCTGGAAAACGATCAGCTTATTTCCCTGTTCACAGACGCCTGCGAAAGCGTATATTATGGGAAAATGAAAACCTCCACAGCGGCTAAGCGTTCGCTGGAAAAAATGTCTGAGTTGTTCTGATGATAAATTGTTCATATTATAGCTGTTGACAATTAACAAAACGAGTGGTATAATATTTGTATATATTGAAAAGGCTTTGACGGGAACTTTGTCGGCATAGCAAATTCTTTCAGAGAGCGTCCATACGGTGCGAGGACGCAGGATTTTTGTCTACAGTATCCTCCCCGAGCTTATCCGCCGAAAGTATTTAAGTTATATTATTAAGCGGGTGCGGCTTCTCACCGTTAAAGGAGATACGAGCGGCAGAATCATTAATTCTGCAATCGGAGTGGTATCACGGAGATTACTTTGTCTTCGCCTCTGTTCTCGGGGCGGAGATTTTTATTTGGAAAGAGGTAATGAAAATGCTTACATTGGATAAGGTATTTGACGCGTCAAACGTACTGAAGGAGGTCATCAGACCTACTGCTTGTATCAATGCCGCCAAAGTCAATCCGGACTGCAATGTTTACCTGAAAACAGAAAATCTTCAGGTAACGGGTTCATTTAAGGTAAGAGGCGCATATTACAAGATCTCACAGCTTTCCGACGAGGAAAAGTCCCACGGCGTTATTGCCTGCTCTGCGGGAAATCATGCTCAGGGCGTTGCGCTTGCAGCGGCTAAGAACGGTATAAAATCCATTATCTGTCTGCCGGACGGAGCGCCTATATCAAAAGTTGAAGCTACCAAAAGCTATGGCGCGGAGATATGCCTTGTACCCGGAGTGTATGACGACGCTTATGCAGAGGCTATCAGACTTCGGGACGAAAAAGGCTACACCTTTATTCACCCCTTTAATGATGAGAACGTTATTGCGGGACAGGGTACTATCGGTCTCGAGATACTCAATCAGGTCACAGACGCAAACGTTATAGTCGTACCTGTGGGCGGCGGCGGACTTATCTCGGGAGTTGCTTTTGCAGTTAAACAGCTTAATCCCAGAGTCAAGGTTTACGGCGTTCAGGCTGAAGGCGCGGCGTCAATGGTCAAGTCAATCAACGACGGTAAGATCGCCTGCCTTGACACTGTTCACACTATCGCTGACGGTATCAAGGTCAAGGAGCCGGGAGAACATACCTTTGAATACTGCTCAAAGTATGTGGACGGTATTGTTACCGTTACGGACGACGAGGTCTCATCAGCTATTCTGCACCTTATTGAAAAGCAGAAGCTTATCGCGGAGGGCGCGGGAGCAGTTTCAGTGGCGGCTGTTATGTTCAACAAGATACCCGACATCAAGGGCAAAAACGTGGTCTGCCTCGTTTCGGGAGGAAATATCGACGTTACTATACTTTCAAGGGTCATCAAGAGAGGTCTGCTGAAGTCGGGACGTTCCGACACGCTGACTATCCAGCTTGAGGATAAGCCGGGACAGCTCAAAGGCGTATCGGCTATAATCTCCGATCTGGGAGGAAACGTTGTTTCCATACATCACGAAAGAGCAAGCGAGGACAGCGATATTACCGAATGTCTGCTGAGAATAGTCCTTGAAACAAGAAACTACGATCATATAAGAGAAATAAGGCAGACGCTTACAAATGAAGGCTTTAAAATCATTAATTAAAATACATGAAAAAGGAGAAGATCACAATGGCAGAAAAAGTTTACACAAAAAACGCACCCGACGCTATCGGACCCTACTCACAGGCAATGGTAGTAGGTAACCTTGTTTTCACTTCGGGACAGATCGCTATCGATCCCGCAACCGGAAACGTTGAGGCGGCGACTATCGAGGAGCAGACTCATCAGGTATGCAAAAATCTTACCGCCGTTCTTGCAGAGGCAGGTTCTTCAATAGACAAGGCTGTAAAAACGGTATGCTTCCTCAAAAATATGTCTGACTTTGCGGCATTCAACGGAGTTTACGGCGAGTATTTCACCTCAAAGCCGGCAAGGAGTTGCGTGGCTGTAAAGGAACTTCCAAAGGACGTTCTTGTGGAAGTAGAGGTTATTGCCGAGAAGTAATTTCGGGTAAAATTTGCTGAATTAGGGCGGCTTTTCGGTCGCCCTGAATTTTATTCGGAGGTATAAACGTGATAAACAAGCAATTCATAAAAGGTAAGATAGATTCGGGCTTTAAATATGTCACAGCCTTTGCAAAATGGCTGTGTATTTCCGTTGCGCTGGGTATCGTGGGAGGAATAGTAGGCTCGCTGTTTCATATGGCGGTAAATCTTGTGACGGATTTCCGTGTGGGACACCACGAGTGGACTGTTTTTCTTGCTCCTATAGCGGGATTGCTGATAGTTTTTCTGTATAGGGTATGCAAGATAGACGAGGAAACGGGTACGAACCTCATTATAAGCTCCATACGCACAAGCATAAAGGTACCTGTAATTATGGCTCCGCTGATTTTTGTTTCCACAGTCATAACACATTTTGTGGGAGGCTCTGTTGGTCGAGAGGGAGCGGCATTGCAGCTGGGCGGAAGCATCGGCGCGAAAGCAGGAGAGATACTTCATCTTGACCATAAGGATATGAGCCTTGTTATAATGTGCGGTATGAGCTCGGTGTTTGCCGCACTTTTCGGAACTCCACTGACTGCGACTTTTTTCGCTATGGAGGTCATCAGTGTGGGTGTTATCTACTATGTGGGACTTGTGCCTTGCATAGCGTCCTCGCTTGTGGCGTATAAAATATCCATACTTATGGGACTTCCTCCTACGGCGTTCAAAATCGGTTCGGAGGTTCCGAGAGTATCATTGGTCAGCGTTACTCAGGTCGGAATTATAGCCGTACTCTGCGCGCTGGTCTCCATACTTTTCTGCGTGGTTATGAAACGTTCCCACGATATGTTCAGAGTACACATAAAGAACGCTTATATACGCATAGCTGTAGGCGGTGTTATACTTATTGCGCTGACCCTGCTGACTAACGGAGACTACAACGGTGCAGGCGGAGGAATAATTTCCGCCGCGATCGAGGACGGCAGCGCAAAATACCTAGCATTTCTTCTGAAAATAGCGTTCACCGCCGTGTGTATCGGCTCAGGCTTTAAAGGCGGAGAGATCGTGCCCACATTCTTCATCGGCGCAACCTTTGGCTGTGTATGCGCTCCGTTAGTGGGAGCAGACCCATGCTTCGGCGCGGCAATAGGACTTGTGGCAATGTTCTGCGCCGTGGTGAACTGTCCTATCGCCTCGGTATTTTTAAGCTATGAGCTGTTTTCAGGTCAGGGGACAGTATTATTCGCGATAGCCTGCGGGGTAAGCTATATGCTGTCGGGATATTACGGATTGTATTCAAGTCAAAAAATAATGTATTCAAAGCTAAAACCGGAGTACATAAATATAAACGCAAAATAGGGGGTACAAATATGAAATCTACCGAAAAAAGAATGTCAGAGGCTGAGACAGCGCGTTACGGAAAAATCAACAATCTGATAAGCATTCTTAAAGGCGAGCGTGACAGAGACATTTTCAGCGGACTTTTTGAAAACGCCTTTAAAACTCCGATAAAAGCGGGCGGAAAAATAACCATAGACGGAGACGAGCTTATTATCGGCAATAGAAAATACGGAGTCCGCGATCTGCAAAAGATCACAATAAATAAAGAGGGTTCAATGAAACTGTACGAACGCGGAGGAAAAAAGCTGTGCGGTAGTTTGTCGCTTAATCTTGCCGCCGAAAATGTAGAACTGCTGTGCTATTGGCTGAGACTACATAAAGTTGAGACAGAGATCAGATCGGGCAAGGGCGAGAAAGCATTTCAATGGACAATAGCCGCCATTGCAGTAATTACTATAATTCTGCTGCAAGTAATCAATAAGTAAAGCAAAAAACAAGAAAAATCTGCTCAGCGGAGCGAAATGAAAAGCCAACATAAAACTATGACGTGATTTAAAAAGCGGAGGGTCAAGCCCGCCGCCGGAGGGCTTGCGGGGTCGAGGGGCAGAGCCCCCGTCGCCTCCGCAGAGGCGAAATCCCCAAAATGAGAAATACGAAATCAGCAGTGATAAGCGAACTAATGAGAAGTTCCCACAAGCGGCGCACAGCAAAATAAAAAGAAAGGCGGCGTACAAACTCGAAAAACCCGACAAATCACTATGCCGACGTAAGGAGGCATACCCCCGCAGTACTGTTCTGCATGGACAAAACCTTTAATGACCGTAATTTAATAAGTACAAATAACAGAAATGCAGTCGTGTCATTCGCGCGGATAATTTCCGCCTATGCAAAAAAATCTCCGCACCAAACAGGTACGGAGACTTTTTATTATCAGTCAATTTCGACCATGATCTTCTGGTCAATACGGGAAGCGCCTGCTCTCATAACAACTCTGATAGCCTTGGCAATTCTTCCCTGCTTGCCGATCACTCTGCCCATATCGTCGGGAGCAACGTGCAGATGATATACCACAACGCCCTCCTCGTTAGGCTCGTCAACGACTACTTCAACAGCGTCCCTGTTCTCAACAAGCTCTGCCACAATGGTCTCAAGTAATTCTTTCATCGATATTCCTCCATTCTCCCACAAAAAAGCGGGGAAATCCCCCGAATAAACCGGTAAGGCGAGGGGTGGGATAAGAGCCTTACCGATCGGAATAGATCCTGCGCTTACAGATTAAAGAGTTCCGTTCTTCTTGAGAAGCTTCTTAACTGTATCTGTTGGCTGTGCGCCCTTAGCGATCCAGGACTTTGCCTTTTCATCGTCAACCTTGAGTACGGAAGGCTCCTTAGTAGGATCGTAGTAACCGAGCTCCTCGATGAAACGTCCGTCTCTTGGGTATCTTGAATCAGCAACAACAATTCTGTAGAAAGGAGCCTTCTTAGCGCCCATTCTTCTGAGTCTGATCTTTACTGCCATTATATATTCACCTCCATAAATTTCTTCTTATATCAAATTAACCGACAAATCCGCCGTTTAACTTTTGATAGCAAAATTAATCTCCTGCGCTTAGCTGAATTGCACAATCAAGCCGAAAACTATCAATGCAACGCCGCATAATCCGTTGATTATCCTTGTGAACTGCCTGTATGTCGGATTATCTCTTAATATAATATCCAAGAGCCCATGACCCCTCATATCAAAATCGAGTATCGCCATAACAAGCAGAACTGCGCCTATAATTCCAAAAATCGCACCCACTTTTAATCCCCCTATAATAATTTTTTATCTCATTTCTGCGGAAATCCGCCGTAAAATATTTTAACCCCTTACGTCGGCATTCCGCCGCCAAGACCCTTAAGCAAAGCGGCTCTGTTCTTCCTCGAGCCCTTGCCGTGGAGATTTCCGCCGATACCGAATTGCTTCATCATCTTCTGCATCTGTTCAAACTGCTTTAAAAGCTGATTGACGTCAGAAACCTGCGTGCCGCTGCCCGCCGCAATTCTTCTCTTGCGCTTGGGATCGATTATCTGCGGCTTTGCCCTCTCCGCCTTGGTCATTGAATTTATCATTGCCTCGGTCTTTTTCAGAGCCTTTTCGCTCTGTGCTACCTGCTCCTCGGTTATCTTGTTAGCCCCCGGGAGCATTTTTATAATAGAACCCATAGAGCCCATTTTGTGTATCTGCTTCATCTGCGCCAGAAGATCGTCAAGATCAAAGCCCTTTTCCTGTACCTTCTTGGCAAGCTTTTCCGCGTCCTTTTCGTCAACGGTCTGGGTAGCCTTTTCAATCAGCGTGAGCATATCGCCCATTCCCAGAATTCTGGAAGCCATTCTCTCAGGGTGGAAAGGCTCGAACTCGTCAAGCTTTTCGCCCATACCCACAAATTTGATAGGCTTACCCGTTACAGCAAGCACAGACAGCGCCGCGCCGCCTCGGGTATCCGAATCAAGCTTTGTAAGTATTACGGAGTCGATTCCCAGAGCCTCGTCAAAGCTGGACGCTACCTTTACAGCGTCCTGACCTATCATAGCGTCAACTACAAGCATTATCTCGTGCGGCTCTGCGATCTTCTTGATGTCCTTCAGCTCGTCCATAAGCTCCTCGTCAATGTGAAGACGTCCCGCCGTATCTATGATAACAAGGTCATTTCCATAATCCTTAGCGTGCTTCAGACCCTCTTTAACGATCTTTCTCGGATCTATCTGACCCATTTCAAAGACAGAGACCTCCGCCCTCTCAGCCACTACCTTTAACTGTTCGATAGCCGCAGGTCTGTAAACGTCCGCCGCAATAAGCAAAGGTCTTTTGCCCTCGCGCTTAAACATCTTGGCAAGCTTAGCCGCATGGGTAGTTTTACCTGAGCCCTGCAAGCCGCACATCATAATAACGCAGGGCGGTTTGTTCGGAAAGTTGATCTTTGAATTAGCCTCGCCCATAAGCTTGATAAGCTCTTCGTTAACTATTTTTATCACCTGCTGACCGGGAGTAAGGCTCTTTAATACATCCTCACCCACACTTCGCTCGGTAACGCTCTTTATGAAATCCTTAACGACCTTGTAGCTTACGTCCGCCTCGAGGAGAGCCATTTTTACCTCACGCATAGCCTCCTTAACGTCAGCCTCTGTGAGCTTGCCTCTCGATTTAAGACGTTTGAAAACGCCGTTAAGCTTGTCGGAAAGTCCCTCAAACGCCATTGATAATTCCCTCCTGCCTCTTATCAACGGGAACCGTCGATATTCTCGATATATCCCGCCGTATCATAGTCCTCAAGCTTGCTGTCAAGATTTTCAAGAAGTACAATGGTCTTTTCCGCAATGGGACGCGAGAGACTTATTCTCTTGCACTCGTTGAAAATATCCAGCGCCTGAGCCTTGAATTCCTTAAGCTCGCTGAGATATGCCTTCTGATTTGCATAAAGTCCCAGCTTGCTTTCATAATCTAAAATAGCCTCCTCACAGCGTTTTACAGTATCGTGAACGCCCTGACGGGATATACCGCACTGCGCTGCGATCTCACCTAAGGATAAATCGTCATTGTAATACATATCCATAATACTGAACTGCTTTTCCGTCAGCAGGCAGCCGTATAGATCAAGAAGATTATTAATTTCAAGATTTTTGCTCATAAAACCTCACCCGCAGACATACTTCTGCCTAATCAGTACAATTTTTCACTTCGTTGTAAAGTTTAAACCCTTTACAACAGTTACTATTATATATCAAGCAAACCAACTTGTCAAGGGGTTTTGGACAAAAAAATAAAATTTAACAAAATTTTATGGAAATTTCGGTTTTTATGTGATATACTTTTCTAAATTATACAGTATAATTTAAAGTGTAGAAATGTAATGAGAGTAATTCAGGAGGGTAAATAAGTATGCTGAGCTGTGTACTGAAAAATGACAGATATGAGATCAAAATTCCTGCGCTGACATACGGCGCCGCTAATTTTGAACGTCACGACAACAACGAAAACTATTTTAAATTTCTTGACAGATATGTGGAGCTTGGAGGCTGGTGTATAGACACTGCAAGAGTTTACTGCGATTGGCTGGAGGAAGGTCACAATGCAAGCGAGAGCGTTGTGGGGCATTGGCTTGAAGCAAGGAAATGCCGTGACAATGTGATCATTGCCACAAAGGGCGGACATCCAAAAATGGGCAGCAAAAAAAGCAGGTTAAGCCGTGAAGAGCTTACAAAGGATCTAAACGAAAGCCTTGAGTGTCTCAAAACAGATTATATAGACATATATTTTCTTCATAGGGATGACATTGATATACCTGTGGAGGAGATCATGCCTGTTCTCAACGATTTTTACGAGTGCGGCAAAATCCACTTTATAGGTGTTTCCAACTGGACAGCCGATAGAATAGACGCCGCTAACCGTTTCGCTCTTGAAAACGGCATGGAGCCGATAAGGATAAGTCAGATAAATTATAGCCTTGCCCATGCAAGCACGGATATTCTGGGAGATGAAACTCTGGTATGTATGGATATGAAGGAATATAACTGGTATAAAAAGAACAATTTTCCGGTAATGGCTTTTTCACCTCAGGCAAAGGGATTTTTCGCTAAATTTGCCAAGGGAGATAACGCTAATAATCTGCCCGAGGGTCAGTATGCTACTACGGCAAACCTTGCTAAGCTTGCAAAGGTTAAGGAAATAAGCAGAAGGACAGGAATGACTCCTGCGGTAGTGCCGCTTGGCTATCTTAACAGTCAGCCGTTTTTTGTATCCTCAGTATTTGCTGTGACCAAAATGTGGCAGTTAGAAGAAGACATGTGCGCTCAGGATCTGAAGTACGATCCCAAGACCATAGCTTTTATGGAAAATATGCTGTAAATTAAGCTCACTCCGTAATCGGGGTGAACTTTAAAATTTGCCGAAATTAGGGATTGCATTATCTAAAATTATGTGATATAATTTAAATATAATGAAATTTAGCATCATATTCAAAAATTATTTGGAGGAATAGCTATGAATACTGTTTTTACTGAAGAAAATATAGACAGACTGCTGGATGCCGCAATTTCAGGCGGAAAAATTAAAGCATATTATCAGCCTAAATATGACGCTATTACTGCCAAAATCACAGGAGCAGAGGCTCTTGCAAGGTGGATAGGAGATGACGGAACGCTTATACCTCCTGTCAGCTTTGTTCCTTTGCTTGAAAAAAGCGCGTTGATTACAAAGCTAGATTGGCATATGCTTAAAATAGTCTGTGAATTTTTAAGCAAGCAGCAGAAAAACGGCGTCCGAAGTGCGCCCATTTCCGTAAATTTCTCCAGACTTCACACTCACGAAACAGAATTTACGGATAAACTTTGCGCTATAGTTGACAGCTACGGTATTCCTCATGATCTTATTGAGGTTGAAATAACTGAATCCGCACTGGTAAAGGGTAGGGATTACATAATCAAATTTATATCCGATGTACGCAGAGCAGGCTTTGCTGTTGCTATAGACGATTTCGGCAGCGGACTTTCTTCCCTGAATTTTGTCAAGGACGTACCGGCAAACGTTCTGAAAATAGATAAATCGCTTCTGAGCGGAAACTGCGAAAATGAAAAAGAAAGGATCGTTCTTGAAAGCATTTTCAGCTTTGCACAGAGATTGAAGCTTACTACCGTTGCCGAAGGTGTGGAAACAAAAGAACAGCTTGGATTTCTCCGAACCTGCGGCTGTGAAACTATACAAGGATATTATTTTGCAAAGCCCATGAACGAGGAGGAATATTCCAGACTGTCTGAAAGATCCTTTGAAGAGACGGAAACAGATGATATCATAGTTACCCAGCCTACGGCAAGTGCGAACCAACTGCTTATGGACGCAGTTTTTATGTGTTATCCGCTGGTAATCATGAGCAATCTTTCGCGCAACAGCTTCTATATGATGGTATATGAAAATTTCACAACACGTTCCTGCCCGTCAACCGGCATCTATACGGAGCTGATAATGCATGGAGCTTCAACAATGCACCCTGAAGACAAGGAGCTTTTCACCGGCACATTTGATTTACGGCGACAGATAGAGCTGTACAAAAAGGGTGAACGAAAACTCCGCGTAGTGACCAGACAGCTCGGAGACGACGGAATTTACAGACCTATTGAAACTACAAACTATTATGTAAAAAATCCTGCGTCTGACGATATTCTGGCAATAACATTTTCAAAGCCGTTAGAGGATTAAATTTAATAAAAAAGCTCACTCCGAAAACAGAGTGAGCTTAACTTTTTATGTGAACAGAATTACCTTCTGCCTTTCCTTTTAACTTCCTTTGACTTCTTGCTCTTAGGATTAGCCGCCCTGTGCTTTCTCCACATTACCCAAAGAGTAGGAGCAATACAGTTTGACGAATACACACCCGAAAGCATTCCTATGATAAGCGGGAACGAAAAGCTTATGATCGAGGAAACACCGTAGATCAGGCATACCACGCATACCGTAGCCATTGCCGCAACCGTTGTTACAGTTGTGTGAACCGAACGTCCCAGCGTCTGAGCGATCGAAAGATTTACAAGCTCTTCAAGCTCAAGCTTGCTGCCCACAAGTCTCTGATTTTCTCTTATTCTGTCGTAAATAATGATCGTCGCATTAATAGAGTATCCGAGAATTGTCAGCATAACTGCCATAAAGTTTGCGTTGATATCAAAACGGCAGATAACAAAACAGCCGTATACCATGCACATATCATGGACAAGAGCAACTACCGAGAACACGCCCGCGGAAATACCGCCGATCTTCTTAAATCTGAAGCCGATATAAATTATCATTACAACAGCTGCAAACGCGCATGCTACCAAACATTTCAGGAAGAAATCCATACCGTTTGAAGCGCTTACATCGTTGGATTCGTACAATTCGATCTCATTATCAGGAAAATTCTCCACAAGAGCGTCTTTAAGCAAATTCTGTTTTTCGTCGCTGATACCCTCGGTAGACGCAAACTGAATTTTAACCGTTGTTTTTGAAGAAGAAGTATCCTCGCCCTTGGTTACAGTGGAATTAAGGTTCAGCGTGTCCGTAACTACGTTTTGAACGTCATCTGTACTTATATCTCCCGTATAGGTATATGATAAGATCGTACCTCCCTTGAATTCTATTGCCACATTGAGCTTAAGCACAAAGGTCAGCACAATGAACAATGCAATAAGCACGCAGGAAATGGTATAAAACACCTTGCGGTGTCCCACAACGTCAAGTGTTTTTTTCTCTTTATTCATCGCTGTCAGCACCTCCGTAAAGTTTGCGCTTTTTAAAGCACTTGAATTTTGAAAGTGACGAAAGCATCAATCTCGAGCAGAAGATACCGAACACAAAGTTGAGGACGATACCTACCAGCAGAGTATATCCAAGAGAGTATATTGTACCTGCCGTTGACGCTCCGAACGCCATAAACAGCGGCTTAAGCAGAGTTCCGAACAAGCTGTCGGTAGGACCGAACGCGCCCATAAGGATAACCGCTACGAACACAACGGTGATGTTTCCGTCGAACACTGCACTCCACGCTCTCTTGTAGCCAAGCTCGATCGCACCGTTAAGGGTCTTGCCGTTGTTAAGCTCCTCCTTAATTCTCTCGGCGGTGATAACATTGGCGTCAACGCCCATACCGATCGCAAGGATAATACCCGCAATACCCGGTATAGTAAGCGTAAAGCTTTCAAATGCGCCGAAGAATCCTGAAATGCAAGCGATCGTACCCACGACTTGTCCGAACAGCGCAATGCCTGCCACAAATCCCGGCAGCTTATAAACGCATATCATATAAATGAAAATAAATGCAAATGCAATAACGCCCGCAAATAGCATAGCGTTCTTAGCACCCTCGCCGAGTGTAGCGGAAATGATATTCGTGCTGGTAGTTTTGAGATTGAAGGGCAGCGCGCCGGCATTGATCTTATCCGCCAAAGCTTTGGCAGACTCGTATGTAAACGGATTTGCGGAGCTGCCTGTGATCTGGCACTTACCGTCCGTAATAGCCTCGTTTACGCTTGGAGCGGAAATCTGATTTTCGTCCATCCATATAGAGATATAGCCAGAGCCTGCAAGCTCAGTAGTAGCATCGGCAAAAGCTTGCGTACCCGAATCGTTAAGCTCCAGACTTACAGCGTATGTCAAACTGCCCGTCTGCTCGTCGCTGTAGGAAACAGCCTGGGCTTTTTTTACATCGGTACCTGTCAGAACGATATTTTCATCATCGTCACCCGTAGGCTGATCCGTACCCTTTACGAAGACAAGCTGAGCGGTATCGCCAAGCTCTGAGATTGCCTCCTCAGGGTCAAAGCTTTCTTCTCCTGCCTGCCAAGGAAAGGAAACCATGATCCTATGCTTGGTGTAGTCCACATATACCTCGCTGTCAGTGATGTTTAGACTTACCAGACGCTGTTCGATAACAGCCTTAGCCGCGTCCATTTCATCGTCTGTAGCGTCATACTCGCCGTCAGGCTCAAAGGTTGCATTAACTCCGCCCTGAATGTCGATACCCCAGCGGATCTCGTCAACGCCCTTGATATAGGTTGTTTTTATATCTCCGTACTGAGTATGTATGCCCGCATAGGTCAGATATGCAAAGGCGAGAATACATATCAGCACGATAAAAAACACAGGTTTTTTAACTTTTCGCACCTTAAATCCTCCTAAAAATTTATAATAACGCCAAAAAAAGACAATAAGTCCTTTCAAGAACACATTCACTTAATAATTATAAAACTTTTCACAGCAAATGTCAATAGAAAAACTCGATTTTTTATGTTTTTTTCCTCATTAGAGTAAGACTAGGCGATGCATGCGCCAAACAGCTTGCCGCCGGAAAGTTCTTATCCGACCATTATGACACCGGCTCAGGACGCATAACTGCTAAACTGCTGCTCATATCAAATCCTTAACCTCCTTTGCAAATATATTGTATTGGAAATCAAGGAAATCTTGTAGTTTGCGATTTTCAGCATAAAAAATCCCCTTGGAGAATTTTTATTCCTACAAGGGGCATTCAACTCTTAAATTTTTTGGTTCTACAAATAGGAATTTAACTACCTCTTAATTAATCGTTTAATTTTGGGAAGTATGAAACTCCCTAACAAAT
>CAYNPW010000031.1:0-25391 GCA_964399215.1 uncultured Ruminococcus sp.
TCACTACTCACAAGGTTGGGGTAGCTTGAACAAAATTCGCTGGCTTTAATTAATTCTGTATTGTCTTTTAGTAATTTTTCTGGATACACATTAAATGGAGTTTCAGTAAAATTACTATTATATTTTTGTATCATAGGTACAAATGCATCATAAAATTTCCAGTTTTCTACTGCAATAGTTATTTTCTGGCTACCATCATTATTTATTGTAAGCATTGCCTGACCATAAAAGCTATTTGTAGTACTTGCATAGCTGTCGGTATGCATATATCCTTTATATAAAGGTGCAACATAAACTCCGGGTGCAAGAGTGTCAGAGTTTTCAGAAGATGTTCCTTCTGCTGTCGCAGAGATAACCGCCCTGTGCGGAAAATCTGCATCCGTGGCAGAAGCAGCTATAAGCAAAGCAATCACAGCCGCCGATATTTTTTTCGTCATATTGGTAATAGAATTCATACCGTTTACCTCCAGATAGAATTTTGGTTAGGTCAACCTAACCAATCTTTAAAACGTATGGCAGCAAATTTCCTCTGCCAAGGTTGATTAGCGATTGCTAACCCTCAATGTAATTCTAACACATATGCAAGCGGCTTGTCAACGCTATTTTTGTTGCAGATTTTGCAACAAAACTGCTTTTTTATTATCATTTGGCAGCTAAAACCCCAGAATTTCGGAAGTTGCAACTTTGCAACAAAATTTTTAATTTCTATGTTTTCAACAAAGATTTCAGTTAGATAATACTAACCGATTGTGCAAAACGCCGAATCGATCAATGAATAAAAAGCGTAAATATAGCAGTGCTCTCAGGCATATGTATTTCACCGACAGTACAGCACATTTTCAAGCAAATACTTCCATGAAGAATTCTGGTCATGGTATCGCTGCCGATATTAACAAAATTAAAATACTTCAGCGGTATATGAATAAAATCTCCGCTGACCGCTGCCTCAGTAAATCGCTTTCCGTCATAATATTTCAAATGCTTTACTCTGCCTTTCATTTGCAGTCCGCTGAATTGTGAGTTTTCTTTCATATCCACAGCTTTTATCATGACAATTCCGCCGCCCTCTCCTATTACGACCTCGCAGGGATGCGCAAATCCCTTATTAGCCATAGATATATTACTGCCGTTTTTGACTTTTTCTCGATAAATTATAAAAGGAAAGGTATAACGTCCGTCCTTGATTTTCTCGCAGAACTCCGCTCCTGAAAAGTTTTTGCGTTTTGCAAAAACGTCCTTCATTCGCAAAGTCTCCTCTATAAGCTGAATGTTCTCAAACGTCCTGTCACCGCAGTGCAGAGTAAGCATAAGCGCGTCATGTCTTGCTTCATCTTCAGGTACGCCCTCATACATAAGGTGATTCTGCGCAAGCTGCATACGCTTAGAATATGTCTCCGCCAGCTTTTTTCCTTTCTCCGTAAGTATAGGATTACGCGTGTCGCTTTTATCTATCAAGCCCTCCTTTTCAAGCAGTGCAACATGACGGCTCATTTCATATTTTTCTATGTTAAGAGCCTGAGCCATTTTTCCGATTTTTCTGTTCTCCTCTGAAAAGTTTAAAAAACACATCAAAATTTTAAAACGCAGTTCATCGTTTATCATAATAAAGTCCTTTCTTGCTACCCCAGAGCAGTATCAAGTATCATCATAGCTGTAAAACCTACAGCAAATGTTATCGTACCCATATTGGAATGCTCACCCTCAGACATTTCCGGTATAAGCTCCTCAACCACAACATATATCATTGCTCCTGCCGCAAAGCTCAGCAGATACGGCATTGCAGGTATTATAAGACCTGCAGCCAAAATAGTCAGAACCGCACCAAGCGGCTCAGCTGCTCCCGAAAGCACACCGTAAAAAAACGCCTTGCCTTTTTTTACTCCCTCTGCACGCAGCGGCATCGATATTATCGCACCCTCAGGAAAATTCTGAATAGCTATTCCCAGAGATAATGCAAATGCTCCCGCGGCTGTTATCTCGGTATTTCCGTAAAGCAATCCTGCATAAACTACGCCGACCGCCATTCCCTCAGGGATATTGTGAAGCGTTACAGCAAGAACCAGCATTGTATTTTTTGAAAGCTTTGCTTTTATTCCCTCAGCTTTACTGCTGTTCATATGCAGATGAGGTATCAGCTTATCAAGTAAAAGAAGGAAAAGCATACCGATAAGAAAACCTCCCGCCGCAGGAATAAAAGAAAGCTTGCCTAAATGCTCGGACTGCTCTATCGACGGAATAAGCAAGCTCCAGACGCTCGCCGCCGTCATAACACCTGCCGCAAAACCTGTGAGAGAACGCTGTACAAGCATATTAAGATCATGACGCATAAAAAATACGCATACGGAACCTAGAGCCGTTCCTAAAAACGGAATGATCAGACCTCTAACTGTCTGAAATATCATTATACCTTACCCTCCGAACTGAAATCCACCTGCTTTCTGCCAACAACGGTATAAATCATTCCCGATACTTTTTCAGCTTTTTCCAGCGTAAATCCTGTGTTTTTCATCATCAGCTCTATATCCTTCATACTGTAGACCGCATAATCTCCGCTGTTCATACGGGGAAGAACAATCTTATTAAAAACAATCTGTTTCAATCCGCCGTAGCCCGTATCGGAAATTATATATCTTCCACCGGCTCGGAGAACACGAAACGCCTCCCGCATAGCTTTTTCGGGATAAGGATAATGATGAAAGCTTTGAATACAGGTAACGACGTCGAAGCTGCCGTCCTCATAGGTCAGCTTATCGGCAGATCCTACCGTCAAATTCACATCTCCACCAAGCTTTCTTTCAGCTACCTTGATCATTTCAGTCGACAGGTCCAGTCCGAAATAATTGGCAGCTTTTGATTTTCTAAGCATATTGATAAGAAATCCTGTACCGCATCCAACGTCGAGCAGACTGTCAAATTCAACAGTTTTCAGATACTCTCCGACATGCCTACAGCTTATTTTAGGGTATTTGGAATAGTACATAGTATCGGTTTCATCATAAACCTTAGCTTGATTATCAAAATGAACTTTTGATAAATGTTCGTAATCTTTCATAGATATTCTCCTTTACTTAATGATAGCTTCATAATTGCACAATCAACATAATTATCGTTCCTACAACAGCCGAGACGATCGCCCCTGCTATCAAACTTCGTGGAACACTGCTCAAATAGTGCTTGTAATTGCGGTACTCGTATTCCAGATCCTCCGTTCCCTTTATCCATGCCGAAGGCGTGTGAGCATACCAGCAGCAATTAAGTACAAGTGTCACATACAGCTTTATCGCTGTCCAGAGTATAAACGAATATCCTAAGCCCTGTCCAAATGTTCTTGCCCCCGCAAGATAAATCAGTCCGCAGAACGCTGCCGCCAATATGATCAGCGCAGGCAGTTTTTTTCTGATACGCTGAGACGAAGTAAGTATTTCGGTCTTTCTGTCAGCATATTCCGGTAAAATGTTTACCCTCTCTTGGATTTTTTTAGGAAGATTGTGAAGTCCGCCGAGAGGATCCTTCTTATTGCCTGATATTACTGTTGCGGTAAATAATAGGCAAAGAGTTATGATTTCAATTATCAGTATCATTGACTGCACTCCTTCTTTCTATCCGATTTTATGCCCCGAGAGCTTATTGGACCTTTTCCGTATGAATGGAAATTTCCCCATGAGCCTATATACCGGATATGTTTTTTTACATAATCTACACTGCTTATCGATCAGTAAATCTGTCAGTTATATGAAACTAACTGTTTTAATTGTATCACTTAAACAATAAAATGTCAATACAAACTTAAAATTATTCAATATAGTTAATATTACCTAAAAAATAAAACAGCAGGACGCAACATTATCAGTGTCCTGCTGTACACAATGTATATATTATCTTATAGCCCAATCCTGACTTTCGCTTTGAAGCTTTACCATTCTGCTAAAGATCCCGTCAAACTCCATAAGTTCTTTAGGTGTTCCCTGCTCTATGGATTTTCCGTCGGCAAGCACGACAACCTTGTCAGCACCCATGACCGTACGCATTCGGTGAGCAATTATCATTACTGTTTTGTCCTTGATAAGTCTGGAAAGCGCAGTCTGTATAAGTGTTTCGTTTTCAACATCAAGACTTGCTGTAGCCTCGTCAAGCAAAATGATCGGTGCATTTTTCAAAAATGCTCTTGCAATGGAAATCCTCTGCCGTTCACCGCCGGAAAGCGCACAGCCGTTTTCACCTATCATACTGTTCCATTTATCAGGAAGCTTCTGCACAAATTCTTCGCAGTTAGCAAGACGAGCCGCAGCTATAACTTCTTCATCGGTCGCATTTTTTCTGCCAATTCGTATGTTCTCCATGACCGTATTGTTAAAAAGCGTAACATCTTGGAAAACAATCGAATATAAAGACATGAGCGTTTCAGGCTCTATCTTTGAAACATCAGCCCCTCCTACTGTGATCTTGCCTTTATCAGCGTCCCAGAACCTTGCCGCTAATCTAGAAGCTGTTGTTTTTCCGCCGCCCGAGGGACCTACCAACGCAGTAACTTCACCCTGCTTAGCTGTAAATGATACATTTTGAAGTACTGTTTCCTCATTGTTATAGGAAAATCCAACATTTTCAAAAACTATATCGCAGCCTTTATTGGAAAGCTTATCCATTCCTATTTGAATCGGACAATCCAGAATCTCATTCATTCTTGCAATGTTTGTGCGTGTGGAAATTACAGCCGCGAGATTTTGAAGCGCGCTCTGTAGAGGATCGTAAAGACGAGACGCCACAAGCAGGAACATAAAAAATGTCAATACATCAAGCTTACCGTTTATCAATAAAGCAGAGCCTGCAAGCGCAACAGTAGCAATTCCTAATTTCAATACCAGTGACGATGAAACTACACATGCCGCTGTCATAAATTCGCCGATAATAGCTCTTTTTTCTACGGCTCTTATTTTTCGGTCAAGCCCCTCAAGATACATATCCTCGGCATTGTTTGCCTTTAAATCCCGCACTGTTTCTATGCACTCCTGAATGCCGTCGGCGCAAGCCATTTTAGCGTCCATTGACTTATCATGAACACGCTCCTGTACTTTAGCCGAAAGAGCAGTTACAGCAAATGCGACAGGTATTACCCAAAGAACTGCCAAAGCCATATATACATCAAAGAAGAATAAACATATAGCTATCAAGACAGTTGAGATCATAGAACCGAACAAGGCAGGAACATAGTGCGAAAACGCTGTTTCCAAAGTTGTACAGTCCGCCATTATTGCACTTGTCAAATCAGCTAAATCTTTTTTTCCGAAAAACGAAAGAGGGATTTTTCTAAGTTTTTCCGCTAGAGTAATTCTGCGCACGCCTGTTTCTACATATGTAGCAAGATATGTGGCGTTATACTGAAACCATGTTACAACAAAAATAAGCAGCAGGCAGAAAATCACACCGATAATGTAAAATTTAACTCCGCTTGTTGAAACTCCGCCGTCAAGCAAATCGCCTACCAGCTTGTAGAGAAGCCCCACAGGGAACATAAACGAAATATTCTGCAAGGCACATGCTATAATGCCTTTAACCAAGTCCTTAGCTCCCTGCTCGGACAAAGCAAACTTTCTTTGCAGTTTTTTTATCATACCGTTCAAACCTCCTTAGAGACCTTCCAATTAACGGAAGTCTGATAGTCATTCCACATTTTCTTAAAAATACCGTCCTGTGCCTTAAGCTCTGTGCCTGTACCGCTTTGAACTATATGTCCGTCTTCCAGCACAAAAATCCTGTCTGCATTTGCCACAGTTGTAAGTCTATGCGCTATCATAATTACTGTACGTCCTTTCGCAAGCTCTGTAAACGCAGCTTGTATCCTGCTTTCGTTGTCCGGATCCGCGAAAGCCGTGGCTTCGTCAAGAATAATAATAGGTGAATTTTTGAGAATGGTTCTCGCTATAGCTATTCTCTGCTGTTCGCCGCCGGAGAGATATACGCCCTTTGTACCGATAACTGTATCGACGCCGTCAGGAAATTTTTCTATAATATCCATGCACTGAGCGGACTCCAAAGCCTGCATAACCTCATTTCTGCTTGCGTCAGGTCTGCCCATGCGGACATTTTCAAGAATAGTACCCTTTATCAGCTTGCTGTTCTGGAAAACAAAAGAAACAGTATTCATAAGCCTTTCCTTAGGAATATCCTTTACGTCAGCGCCGCCTATAAGAACCTTTCCGCTGCGAGGATCAAAAAATCTTGAAATGATATTCGCAAGTGTGGATTTTCCGCCTCCTGAAGGCCCTACAAACGCAACAGTCTGTCCCGACTCGATCTGCAGAGATATATTTTTAAGAACATCTTTTTTTCCGTCATAGCTGAACGTTACATTTCTCAGCTCTACCGAACCGTCTGAAGGATATTTAGGAGCCGTTGTCTCCGAAAGCGGCTGTAGATCAAGCACGCTGTCTATACGTTTCAGAGCGTCGTCAACAATCATTGCATTTTCACTCTGGAACATTATTTTAGTTAGCGTAATGGAAATTACAGGCGTGATGACAATATAGAAAATCAGATTCAGCAAGAATTCGTTGGTCACCCCATTTTCGGTAAACAACAATCCTGCTGCGATCAGGAATGCGAATACTCCGTTTATCGCCGTGGTATAAAACATCATAGGCATACGAAGATCCTTTGTGTACGCGATCGCCCAAGTACTGTAGCGGTCTATCGATTCCTTAAAACGCTTGAAGGAAAACACTGTTTGTCCGAATGTCTTTACTACCGGTATTCCTCTTACATACTCTACCGCCTCGTTGGACATATCTGCAAGAGCATTCTGATACTCGGTCATTTTCTGCCTCATCTTTGCACCGGTCATGCTCATCATGATAAGAAATCCCAGCACAACTGGAACTAGACTAAGCAGCCCTAACCTCCAATCAAATGCAAACAACAGAACGAGAAGACCTATCGGAGTCGCAATAGCTCCATACTTATCCGGCAGTTGATGAGCCAGATATGTTTCTGTAGACGCGCTGGATTCATTTACTATTTTTCTCAATTTACCGCTGCCGAAGCTTTCCACAAACCCCAGCGGCAGCTTTGTTATATGATGAATAGTCTCAATGCGAAGATTTGTCGCCACACGAAACGCCGACAAATGCGAACACATAAGCGCGGATATGTAAACCAGCATAGCAATTATTGAAAAAAGAACTGCCATCCAGCCGTTGCGGATCAGATCTTGCGCCTTATCAAAATCAGGCATAACATCGAGTACCTCTTTAATGATCTTCCATATATACCGGAATGGTATAAGCGCAAGCAATGCGCTTACTGCGGATAAAATCCACGACGTATAGGTCAAGTACCTATGTTTTCCGGCATATCCCATAAGACGGGAAAGGTTTGACTGTTTCTTCAAAATTACTCCTCCTTTAGTTAGGTTAAGCTAACCTACTGTTATTAATTAAAAGCCTTGTTCCCTTGGCTTTTAAATTTATATAAAATCATAGCCCATAATTTTTTTCCAGCCCGCGATGTAGAATTCCCTCAGCACAGCACAATAATTTTTAGCATGCTCTTTAGGCATATCATGAACTATGATTTCAAAAACTCCGCTGAACATACCGCTTGAAAGAATATGGCAAAGCTGTCTGTCAATTTGAGGAATATTGTTGCCAAGTTTTCTGAGAACCTCAATAAATTTATATGTAGATTCCACTTCTACCTCTACCATATCATGAATAAAATTCTCATAAGCTGTGCCGTCCGAACAACAAATTATCAGCTTAAAATCATCAAAGTGGTCATACATATAATCTATCATTCTATCAAGACAATCTGCGGATTCCACTCCCATATGCTCAGGCTGCTGTTCTTCAGGGAACTCGGCAAATCCCATTTGTGCCTGCATGAACATTCCCATGACCGCTGCGGCGTGAGGCTCAACTATAGCTGTAAAAAGCGCCTCTTTATTTGAAAAATAACCGTAAAATGCACCTGTGGTAACGCCGGCGGCCTTTACAATATTTCTAAGAGACGCGCCTAAAAAGCCTTTTTCAAGAAACTCTGTTTTTGCGGTTTTAAGAATATTTTCCCTTGTTTTTATTTCTTCTAAACTCATGATATCATCTCCGTGTAACAGTGTTATATAACACTGTTATTATATATCCTTATATCTGATTTGTCAATGGATTTCATAAAATATTTACAAAGTAAGAGTCCGACATCTTATTTGATGTCGGACTCGCTAAATCAATTATTCTTTTTGTCGATCAACGGCGCCATACTTTTGGCGCAAATCGCCATAGTAGACGCATTATGAAGGAACGCTGAAACCGAAGGCGTAATTATTCCTGCTAATCCAGAAATAAGAAGAGCAGAATTAAATCCTACAATAAACCGATAGTTTCTGTTTATTCTTTCCATAAGTTTCTCACTTAACTCACGCAATATTGAAAGCTCTGTGAGATCTGCACCTCGTAATGTAATGTCAGCCGCCTCTCTTGCTATATCAGAAGCGTCGCTCATTGCAACGGAAACATTTGCCGCCGCAAGAGCCGGGGCATCGTTGATTCCGTCGCCTACCATGATCACTCGCCGTCCGTCCGCCTTCATCCGCTCCACAAAGCCATGCTTATCCTCCGGGAGAACCTGCGCATGAAATTCTGAAATACCCAACTTTGCTGAAATAATCTCCGCAGCCTTCCAGCTGTCACCCGTTAACATTATGATTTTTTCAAAACCTGACTTCTTCAGCAATTCAACCGCTGATTTAGCTTCCTTTCTTGGCGGATCTGAAATGCAAAGCGCGCCGATAAGCTTTCCGCCAACTGCAAGATAAACAACAGAACATGCACCTGACTTTTCATCAATTTCCGCCTGCTGAACATCTGTTATTGCAACACCTTCATCCTCAGAAACAAAATGTCTGCTGCCGATAACGGCGCGTTCTCCGTTAAGTGTTGTTGCTATTCCGTGAGCAACAATATACTGTACATCAGCATGCTCCTCAATATGGTCAAGACCTTTGTCGGCAGCGCCTTTCACTATCGCTTTTGCCACGCTGTGCGGAAAATGTTCCTCCAGGCATGCCGCCGTTTTTAAAACATAATCCTCTGAATTATTTCCGAAAGCGATTACGCGTTCAAGTACAGGTTCGGCATTTGTAAGCGTTCCTGTCTTATCGAATACTATACTGTCTGCAAGCGCAAATTCCTCGAGATACTTTCCTCCCTTAACTGTGATGTCATGATCGGCAGCTTCTCTGATAGCCGAAATCACAGAAATCGGAGTAGACAGCTTTATAGCGCAGGAATAGTCCACCATAAGAATTGAAACAGCCTTTGTGATATTTCTCGTTAACAAAAGAGTGAGTCCGAATCCGAAAAAGCTGAACGGCACAATCCTGTCCGCCAGTAATTCAGCCCGGCTTTGTATTCCCGCCTTTAGATTTTCCGAATTGTCGATAAGCTCGATAATTTTCTGTATTTTAGTATTTCCGCTCAGCTCTCTTACCTTAACAATAATAGAACCCTCGTCAACAACTGTTCCTGCAAAGACTGTCGCGCCTGAAGATTTCATTACGCTGAGCGGTTCACCGGTCATGGAAGATTCATTAACGCTTGCCTCGCCGTCGGTCACTTCGCCGTCTACAGGAATAATACTGCCGGTACGAATGCGTATTCTATCGCCTATTTTCAATTCAGACATAGGAATAAGCACATCCGAGCTGTTGTTTACAAGCCATACCTTATCAGTTTTAACTGCAAGGCTGTCTGTTAGCGCAGCCTTGGTTTTCGCTCTTGTATAATCTTCAAGCAAAGCAGAAACCGACAGCATAAACATGATAGTTCCCGCTGTCTTATAATTTTTTTGTGCCAGACAAGCGGCAACGGATGCTCCGTCAAGAACGTCAACGTTCATTTTCCCCTCGCCAAGAGTATCAATGGCACGCCAAACATACCGCAATCCTTTTACAATAACAATAAAATTACCCAGAGCCGCAGGTAAAATAGCCTTGGAAACAAACCTTTTTGCAATTAGCTTAACAATATCGCCTTTGAAATTGACGTCTATGTCCTCCGACTCGCTTTCATTATTAATCGGAACAAGCATTTCAGGAACAATCTCAGACACAGCTCTGATCACATCAGCTCTATGTCCTTGATGATAACACACTAAAATTCCGCCGTTTTCATAGTGAACCTCTGCACTTTCTACAAAGGTACAGGCTAATACAGACTTGTGAACGGCACTTTCCAGACTTTTGTCAAAAGCATATCCTCCGCAGCGAAAACGTATTCTTCCCGGCTTATCGTATACGATTTTGAATTTCATTATTCACACACTTCTGTTTCTTCCGTACCTTTTGCAAGTCCGGCTTCCTCTTTAGCGTCGAAGCAAATATCCTGAGCTTCATCCTTCATATTTCGGAAAGCCTCCTTGGCATCACTCTGAAGCTTCATTCCCTTTGCAAGACCGCTGACTGCGAGCTGGCGTGTTTTCTTGGACTTAATAATCTTCTTACCCACAATTACCGCAGCAGCGCCGCCGATTGCACACCATAATTTTTCATTTTTAAAACAACTTAACATATGTAACAACTCCTTTTAATTAAAATTTGCCGAAGCTTTTTATAAATATATTATACTACCAATTCATCTGAATGTCAATCAAATTGCAAAAAATATAAAATGATCAGAAAAAATCCCGCTATCACAAGGAATAACGGGATAAAGATATTTAAAAGCGGAAATGCATCTAATAGCAATTCATTTCTCATATATTGCCAAAAATGAGGTGATTTTTCCTTGCGTATATTCTCCCTCTATCAATCCAAACTCCGGATCGTAATACTTATTGTCATAAAGCAAACACCAATGTGTATATCCTGCATTTGTATGGACAGTCAAAATGGAATATTTATACGGAACAGGATTTTTCTTTGAAATTCTGACGTTTTTTTCTGCGTGCTTAATCCCGTAGAAATCCAGAATTTCTATTAGCTGACCTATGCTTGTGGGACCGTCAGTTTTCATATCCTTGATCACATTGTCAATGCTATTGTGTGTGATCATTGAAATACAAGCCTGACCGCAGGTTGTAAAGTTTGGCTGTTTTACAAGATCCATAATAATTACCTCCAATATCAAAATTTGTCGTTAATTATTTCGTCGTATGACGAATTTTCAAATTCTGACAGTGCAGAATACCCGGTAAGTGTCTTGATAATTCTCCAGCCGTTGCGTCTATCATGATTATCAAATTTATAATCAATCATTGTATTTCTTGTACCCCGGGTGCTTGCCCGTAACGCCGTACTTAGGACGCATACCGATAAGTCTGTCTATGTTTTCCCGGGAAATATCCTTGACACCGCCAAGAAGTCTTGCTACAAGAGAGATCTGCGCTTGAAGTTCGAGTGTCTCCATTCTGTAATATGCTGTTGTAAGGTCTGCGCCGACTGTTAGAGCTCCGTGATTTTCCAGAAGCATTACATCATGTTCCTGCAAATATGGCTCGATAGCCTCAGGTACTTCATATGTGGACGGAGTTCCGTATGGGGTGAGCGGTACGGAACCTACTGCAATAACCGTCTCGATCATGCAGTAATCGTCAATAGGGAGATGCGCGCAGGCAAAGCCTGTTGACACAGGCGGGTGAGCGTGAACAACAGCTCCTACATCAGGTCTGTCGTGATAGCATTTAAGGTGCATTTTTACCTCAGAGGAAGGTCTCCAGCCCTCTGCCGCCTCGATAATATTGAAATTATCATCTATAAGACCAATTTTATCTGCTGTTATCTCAGCCTTGGAAACTCCTGTCTGAGTTGCGAGGTATCTTCCCTCTGCAACCTTTACCGTGACGTTTCCGTCATTTGCCGCAACCCAGCCCTTTTGCCACATTTTATGGCATACCTCAACTATTTTTTCCTTAATATCTTCGTACATAATTTTCTGTCCTCTCATTCATTTATAATATAATCCTCAAACGGAAATTCATCAGCGGTCTTTTCTGTAAAATTAACGGAATAACCAATTCCTTTGTGATAGAAAAATCCGGTTTGCAGGTCAACTCTGATATAACACATATCGTCATTGTTCTCATTATTGTGAGCAAAGTACCAAGGCTCAAATGCCTTGATAAGTTTTTCGCGTATCTGTCTGTTTTTATCGTCGCAAGGATGTCCCGCTAAATAAGCTTTTCCTGTAAATCTGTACAGACGATCGCATAAGGCAACGTTAGGATTATTTTCAATCTCCGCTGCTTTATTGGACTTTTTATCCGTAACGAGCCAGAATGCTCCGTCATCATAGAATATATCCACCACTCTTACCGAGGGAATATTGTCCTTTGAAGTCGCAAGAGAAAAAGTTACATCTTTTGCAAAAAGCTCGTTCATAACTGCAAGACTTTTTTCATAGACGGTCATTTAAACTACGCCTTTCTGTAGCATTATATTCGCATAAATTGCTTTCTCGCCCGTTGCAATGATCGCATAGGCTTTTTTTGCCTCCTCATAGAATGCAAAACGCTCGATCTCTCCGATAGCGTTTTCGCCGCGTTCGTCATACTTTTTCACAATAGCCTTGTATTCCTCCCAGATAGGAGTTTCAGCGTTGTCTCCGGGCATTACCTGCATTAAGCTAACGGGATTTTCCACATAAATATCCAGCGGGAACAACTGCAATACAGCGTCCAGAAGCTCGGGAACTCCGTGTCCGTCACAGCGAATGACCTTTGCGTTTTTTCCCATGCTTTCAGCAGGAAAGTTTCCGTCCGCTATAACAATTCTGTCGGAGTGTCCCATTTCACAAAGCGTTTTCAAAAGCTCCGGAGAAAGAATTGCGGGTATATTTTTCAGCATTTTATTCATTCCTTTCGTATATTGATGGGCAAATATATCCGCCCATATTTCAAATATTTATTTTATCGTCTTAAGAAATCTCTCATAAGCCATATCCCAATCTTCTGAATTTTCTCCCTCAAACAGGAAAATATCCTCGGAGTTTCTTATGATTTTTCTTGCCTCGTCAATATTAGCAATGTCTCCGCTTGCAATAAGCTGAACCGCAATATTTCCAAGAGCGGTAGCCTCCACAGGTCCGCTGGAAACCTTTATTTTGCAGGCGCTTGCCGTAAGCTTGGACAAAAATCTGTCCTTAGTTCCTCCGCCTATCATATATAGCGTGGTGTACTTTTTACCTGTGCAAGCCTCCAGCTCGGAGATCGCACTGCGGTATTTCAGCGCAAGGCTTTCGTAAATGCACCGCATAATTTCTCCGTCACTCTGTGGGATATACTGACCTGTCTTTGAACAGTAATCTCTGATACGCTCGGGAATATTTCCCGCAGGAACAAAGCTTTCGTCGTCGGGATCAATAAAGCATCTGAACGGCTCGCTTTGGACAGCCATTTTTTCAAGCTCCGCAAAGGAGTAATCCTTGCCATCTCTCTGCCATTGACGGCGGCTTTCCTGAATGAGCCATAGACCGATTATGTTCTTTAAAAATGAGGTTTTTCCGTTATATCCTACCTCATTGGTGACATTGAGTCTCAGAGAATTTTCGTCGAGAACAGGCTCGTCAAGCTCAGTACCCAGCAGACTCCATGTTCCGCAGGAAAGAAAAGCAAAATCCTTTTCTTCAGCAGGAACAGCCGCCATTGCCGCCTGAGTATCGTGTCCGCATACTGCTATAACGTCCATATCGGGAATGTCCAGTTCTTTTCTTATTTCAGCGGTCAGAGTGCCGATCTTAGTCCCCGCAGGAACTATATTTGTAAAAAGGCTTTCCTTGATGCCAAGCTTATCCGCAAGCCTGTAAGCCCAGCTTTTTCCCGTCTGGTCGTACAACTGGGTAGTGGAGGCAATAGACTGCTCTGTCACCTTTTCTCCTGTGAGAAAATATGTAAACAGATTAGGCATCATAAGCATTTTGTCAGCGCGTTCCATAAGCTCGGGACGGTTTTTGACTATCGACATAAGCTGAAATGCCGTGTTTATCTCCATAAACTGATTGCCTGTGACAGCATAAAAGGAGTTTTTAGGGACTAGCTTAAAGCTTTCCTCAAGCATTCCCTTTGTACGTCCGTCGCGGTAATGTACAGGATTTTCAAGCAGTCTGCCGTCTTTGTCAATAAGCCCGAAATCCACGCCCCATGTGTCGATTCCCAGACTGTGTATTTTACCGCAGGCTTTGGATTTTATAAGGCTTTGTTTTATTTCATGAAAAAGTCTCAGAACATCCCAGTACATTGTTCCGTTTAAAATTACCGGGTCATTTGAAAAACGGTGAATTTCCTGAAGCTGTATTCTTTCGCCGTCAAAAGTTCCCACAATGGCGCGCCCGCTTGACGCACCGAAATCTATTGCCAAAACTTTTTTGTTCATGTTTTCATCTCCGATCGTGAAGATTTTATTTGTACAATTTTATGTACACTTTTGCGAGCGCGGTCTGATGTTCGACAATATTGCCGCTCCAGTTTCCTTTATTCACAAGCCATTGGCAGGGAAAGTCATCGCAAAGTCCGCAGAACGGAACGTTATGGCTCATACAGCATGCGTAGACATAACAGCCGTTATCCCACATTTTTACGCACTTCCCCTCAGTTGCCTTACAGCCGGGGCATTCGCCGCTTGTATTATGTTCGCAATGCCCGCAGTTTTCCCCGCATGGAGTGATATATTCATAATCTGATTTTTTCATTAAATTTTAGAATTATTTATACATAGGTCCGTAATTAGCGCACGCTCTGAAATCAGCGCCCTCCTTGTCCATACCGAACGCATTCCAAGCGGCTGGTCTGAAAATGTCATCCTCCGGAACATTGTGCATAGCAACAGGAATTCTCAGCATTGAACAAAGTGTGATAAGGTCTGCGCCGATATGACCGTAGCTTATCGCTCCATGGTTTGCACCCCAGTTGTTCATTACATCGTAAGCAGTTTTAAATGCTCCCTTGCCCGTAACTCTCGGAGTAAACCAAGTACAGGGCCATGTGTAGTCAGTTCTCTTCCAAAGCTTGTCCGATACCTCCTCAGGCAGCTTGACTGTCCAGCCCTCTGCGATCTGGAGCATTGGTCCTAAGCCCTTTACAAGATTTAGTCTTATCATTGTAACAGGCATTTCTGCATCTGTTACAAAACGAGATGAAAATCCGCCGCCTCTGAAATATCCGCAGTCGGCGTAGTTCCATGTGGTAGCTTCCAAAATATTCTTTTGATCTTCTTCTGTTACGTTGAACCATTCTTTCATAACAGGATCGCCGTTTTCGTTCTTAGCCTGACCGTTAGCGTCGAGACAAGCCGCGCCTGAGTTTATAAGGTGTATAAATCCGCCTGCCTCTTTAGCCTTGCCCTCCAACTCATAGCCGGTGGACTTTTTAACAGCCTCGGGAGACCAGTAGGTTCTTACATCTGCAAAGATCTGCGCTCTGTTGGTGAGCAGCTTCATAAACATCATACCCAGACCATTAAGAACATCATTCTCAGTAGCGAGAATATATGGCTCTCTTGCGCCGTTCCAGTCGAACGTAGTGTTGAGCATAGCCTCAGGGAAGTCGCAGTTCGGGTAGAAGTCCGTCCATTGTCTCTGACCCTGGAAACCTGCGGCAATAGCGTTATGTCCTACCATTTCTTCCTCTCTGCCTGCCGGAAGCCTATCGTTGCCGTTCATCAGATCCTTGATAATGCACATCATCTTTACAACAAATTCCCAGTCCTTTTCTTTCTGTTCGGGAGTTTTCTGTAAATTGCCGGGGTTTTTGTCAAAGCCCTCCTTACAGTTAGTCTTTGTCCACGCAAGAGCCTTCTCGTATTCTTCCTTATCGTAGATTTCCTCAGTCATTCTTCTGATAATCTCAACCTCATCTACGGACTCAACTCTCATGCCAAGATATTCTTCAATGAATGCAGGATCAATTATTGAACCGCCAATACCCATGCAGATAGAGCCTATCTGTAAATATGATTTTCCTCTCATTGTAGCAGCGGCAACAGCGGCACGTCCAAAACGCAAAAGCTTTTCTTTTACATCTGCGGGGATTTCCGTATCGTCAGCCTCGCAGACGTCGTGACCGTAAATTCCGAACGCAGGCAGACCTTTTTGTGCGTGAGTTGCAAGTACAGAAGCGAGATATACCGCGCCGGGTCTTTCAGTACCGTTAAAGCCCCATACTGCTTTTATTGTATTTCTGTCCATGTCCATAGTTTCAGCACCGTAGCACCAGCAGGGAGTAACTGTAAGAGTAATGTCCACTCCCGCCTTTTTGAACTTATCCGCACAAGCCGCCGCCTCGGCAACTCTGCCTATCGTAGTGTCTGCAATGATTACCTTAACAGGCTCGCCGTTGGAATATCTTAGATTTTCCTCAAAAAGCTTAGCGGCGGACTTCGCCATATTCATTGTCTGCTCCTCGAGAGAACCTCTTACATTCAGCGCTCCGCGTCTGCCGTCAATAGTCGGACGGATACCGATAACGGGATAATCTCCTACAAATCTGTTTTTTGCCATAATAAAAACCTCCTAAAAATAATTTGGTTACGTTTACATTTATACAGTTTAATTATACCATATATTTTTCAGTTTGTCTCACTTTTACATATCTGCAATTAGTAGAAATTTCTCTTCATAATTTGTATAATATTGATAAATTAGCATTATATTGCTCGAATATAAAAATATTGCACAAAAAAATCGGCGGAAATTTAACTTTCCGCCGTAAACATATATATTATGTATCCATATCCTGTCGTACTGATTTAATAAATTCTCCTACGTATTTTGGAGCATCTTTACCATATTTCTCCACAATTTTAACAACTGCGCTGCCCATGATCGCTCCGTCGCAGTAGCTTGCCATAGACTTTGCCTGTACGCCGTCGGAAATTCCGAAACCTATGCAGCACGGACAGTAATCTCCGCCCTTTATAGGTTCAAGCAGGTAATTGAAATCCGTGCTGATCTCTTTTCTTGTACCTGTAACACCCAGGGAAGAAACGATATAAAGAAATCCCTTTGCTTCGGAAGCAATCATTTTAATTCTGGCATGTGATGTCGGCGCAACCAGATAAATGCTGTAAATACCATATTTGTCCGCCGCCGACTGAATTTCGTCACGTTCCTCAAACGGCATATCGGGAACTATCACTCCGTCTATTTCGCATTCTTTACACAAAGAGAAAAATTTTTCGGTACCGAATTTATAAAGCGTATTGAGATACATCATCAAAAGCAAAGGTTTATCAGTCTTTTTTCTGAGATTTCTCACAAGTCCGAAAATCTTATCCAGATCTGTTCCGTTATCCAGCGAACGTTTAGAGGCTTTCTGTATCGTTGCGCCCTCTGCAATAGGATCTGAAAAAGGTACGCCGATCTCTACTATATCTGCACCGTTATTGATCATCGCCATTATATTTTTTTCACTTGTTTCTATATCCGGGTCTCCCGCTGTCAGAAAAGTAATAAGAGCCTTTTTGTTTTCATCTCTAAGTTTATCAAAACAAGCGTCAATTCTATTCTTCATCTAACTTCACTCCTCTGTACCTTGCAATGGCGTAAACGTCCTTGTCGCCTCTGCCCGAAAGATTTATAACTACGATTTGATTTTTATCCATTTGAGGAATTACTCTAAGCGCCGCTGCAACAGCATGAGCCGATTCAATAGCAGGAATAATTCCCTCGGTCTTTGAAAGATACTCAAATGCATTTACTGCTTCCTCGTCTGTTACATCCACATATTCCGCTCTGCCAATATCGTTGAGATATGCGTGCTCAGGTCCTATTCCGGGATAATCAAGTCCTGCTGATATAGAATATACAGGATCTATCTGACCATACTCGTTCTGTAAGAACAGCGATTTCATACCATGAAAAATTCCCATGGAGCCCTTTGTGATCGTAGCCGCATGGTCGGGAGTATCTACTCCTCTGCCTGCCGCCTCTGCTCCTATGAGCCTGACCTGCTTATCCTCAATAAAGTCATAGAACGCACCTATTGCATTTGATCCGCCGCCTACACAGGCAACTACGCAGTCGGGCAGCCTGCCCTCTTTCTCGATCATCTGAGCCTTGATTTCTTCACTGATAATTTTCTGGAAATCTCTTACCATAGTCGGATAAGGGTGAGGTCCCATAGCTGAACCGATACAGTAAAATGTGGTATCAATATTGGAACACCAATCTCTGAAAGCCTCGTTTATAGCGTCCTTAAGCGTAGCAGTGCCGCTGTCAACACCTGTTACCTTCGCGCCTAGAAGGTTCATTCTGTAAACGTTAAGGGATTGTCTCTCCATATCGGTAGAGCCCATATAGACCTCGCATTCAAGTCCCATAAGCGCGCAGGCCGTAGCTGTGGCAACGCCGTGCTGACCGGCTCCCGTTTCGGCAATAATTCTTTTTTTGCCCATTTTCTTGGCAAGAAGAATTTGTCCCAATACATTATTTATCTTATGTGCTCCCGTATGATTAAGGTCCTCACGCTTGATATACACCTTTGCGCCGCCCAGATCCTTAGTCATCTTCTCCGCATAATAGAGCATTGACGGACGGTTGGCATAATCGCGGTAAAGCTGTGCAAGCTCAGCCTTGAACTGCTCGTCGTCCTTATATTTGTCATAAGCCTCCTCCAGCTCGTGAACGGCAGTCATGACCGTCTCGGGAATATACTGTCCGCCGAACTGACCGAAGCGTCCTGTTTTATACATTTTAATCCTTCTTTCCATTAAATTTGTTTATTTCTTTATTTATAAAGCAGTTTATCATTTCTCTGTAAAGCTTTTCGGTAATATCCGGATCGCCATTGTATTTTACAGCTTTTTTTCTTACTTTTTCAATCACAGCTTCAACTCTGTCAGGAGCTTTTACTGCATTCTCAGATTTTTTGAAATCCGCCGCTCTTAAAACAAATTTGCTTCTTTGCGCAATGAGTTTAACTATCTTATCATCAATAGCGTCTATGTTCGTTCTTACATTGTCAAGGCTTTCACATTTTTCAGCTGAAATCAACTCAGATGAAAAATTTATACCCAGCATTACAGTTTCTTCTTGTGTATTGTTCCAAACACTGTGAGGTATATCTCCCTTGACAAGAAAGCTTTCATTCTTTTTCAGAATGATTTCATTACCGTCAAGATCGATTTTAGCCTCTCCCTCGGTAACTATAAACAAATGGTTATGCTTGTGAGTATGATTTGTTGTGGGACCTCCGCCGTTTTCATCAATAAAAGCAATGGAAACGTCCGACATTTCTCCCTCTCCGTAAAGCTTCTGCGCCGTAAAATTGACGTGATCGGGAGGTGTAAAAAGCTTATTGTCCATTTCAGACACCCTCTCTCAAGCTTATCAGAGTTGCGCCGATATCACCGCTTCTCATAAGCGTTTCTCCTATAAGTACGGCGTCTGCGCCAAGAGAACGTACCTTTTTCATATCCGCATTATCCTTAATTCCGCTTTCGGATACAAGAACCGAATGCTCTCCGATAATGTTTTTCAGTCTGCCCGTTGTTTCCAGATCGACTTCAAAAGTGTAGAGATTTCGGTTATTTATACCAAGCATATCGGGCATAAAGCCTTCGGTTTTTTTATACTCCTCCTCATTATGCACTTCAACCAGACACTCAAGTCCCAAGCTGTGGGCTAATTCGGAGTACTCTTTCATTTGTTCCTCCGAAAGAATGGCGGAAATCAAAAGTATTGCGTTTGCGCCTATGGTTTTCGCCTCGTAGATCTGATATTCGTCAAATATAAAATCCTTTCTGATTATAGGCAGATTCACATTTTTTCTTATATCGGCTAGAAATTTTGACGAGCCTTGAAAATAATACTCCTCCGTCAGACAGGAAATTGCGTTGGCTCCGTTTTTCTCGTACTCACACGCGATTTTCACCGGCTCAAAATCTGCGCATATAAGTCCTTTTGAGGGACTTGCTTTTTTTACTTCGCTTATAACCGAAAGTCTTTCCTTCTTTATAGCTTTTGAGAAGGATATAGCCGGAAACTGTGTCTCGGCAGCCATATACCTTATGTCGGACCTTGAAACAGAGAATATCTCTCTTTCAAGCTGCTCCTTACGTTTTTCAACAATTTTGTCTAATATCATATTATCACCGTTACTGCTTGTTTGTAAATTCAATAAGCGCATTCAGCTTTTCAAAAGCTTTGCCGCTTTCTATAATATTTTGCGCAAGCTTTACTCCTTCGGCAATGCTGTCAGCCTTACCCGAAACATATAGTGCGGCTCCTGAATTAAGAAGTACAATATCGCGCTTTGCGTCTGTGATCTCGCCCTTTAGAATACCAAGAGTGATTGCAGCGTTTTCATTAGCGTCTCCTCCTACGATATCCTCTTTTTTAGCTCTTTTAAGTCCGACCGATTCAGGCGTTACATTGTACTTTGTGATTTCACCGTTGTTTATCTCACATACGGTAGTACCTGCAGAAATTGAGAATTCATCAAGTCCGTCATCGCCGTGAATTACAAGCGAATGTTTAACTCCGAGATTTTTCAGCACGTTTGCAACTATTTCAAGAAGCCTTTCTTCATATACTCCGATAACGTTGTATTCAGCTCTTGCAGGATTAGTAAGCGGTCCGAGAATGTTGAACACTGTGCGTATGCCGATCTGTCCTCTGACAGGACCTACAAATCGCATAGCCTTATGATAGCTCTGAGCGAAAAGGAATGAAATTCCCACTTCATTGATACAAGCCGATGCAGTTTCGGGAGTTGATGTGATCTTTACACCCAGGGACTCCAATACGTCAGCCGCACCGCTCTTTGAGGAAACGCTTCTGTTACCATGCTTAGCCACAGGCTGACCGCCGGCGGAAATTACAAAAGCAGAGGTAGTGGAAATGTTAAAGCTGTTAGCAAGATCTCCGCCTGTTCCTACGATCTCCAGTACGGGCATATCATGAGGAACTACCGCCATTTTACCTCTCATGCCAAGAGCGCAGCCTGTGATCTCTTCAGGAGTTTCAACGTTCATTCTCATTGCGGTAAGCAAAGCCGCAGTCTGTGCGTTTGTGGCTCTGTCGCTCATAATAATATCGATAGCCTGACGCGCTTCCTCCTGTGTAAGATGATTTCCGTCTATAACCTTTGCAATGAACGGCTTTAATTCAACCCTTTCGCTGTCGGGCAGAGACGCAGAGGCTGTGTAAGCCACTTCGATTCCGGCTATATCGTGAAGGAAATTTTTTATGATTATAGTTCCTACATCGGTAAGGATAGATTCGGGGTGAAACTGTACGCCGTAGGTTTTATGCTCTCTGTGACACAAAGCCATGATCTGTCCCATATCGTCTGTGGCTATGACCTGAAGGCAATCAGGGAACGTTTCGTTCTCGACTATCAAAGAATGATATCTCGCAGCCTTTATTACAGGCTTTAGATCCTTAAACAGAGGATTATCATTATTCAGATTGATATCGGTCTGTTTACCGTGGAGCTGTTCTTTTGCGTGAACTATCTTTCCTCCGAAAGCCTCTGCTATTGATTGATGACCTAAACAAACGCCAAGGATCGGAATCCTTCCGCTGAAATGTCTTATTGCCTCAACGGAAATCCCTGCGTCCTTGGGATAGCAGGGTCCGGGTGAAACAATAATAGCCTGCGGAGCCATTTTTTCAATCTCATCAATGGTTATCTCGTCATTTCTGGCAACGGTAATGCTGCTGTTAAGCACTCCTATGGCCTGATAAAGATTGTAGGTGAAGCTGTCATAGTTGTCGATTAAAAGTATCATTGTCTTTTCCTCCAATTAAATATTTTAATAATTTATTATTGATTTTGTTATATCAGATCTTGGCTGCCTCTTTGATTGCGTTTATAACCGCCGCAGCCTTATTGCATGATTCCATATATTCATTCTCTGGAACGGAGTCAGCAACAACTCCCCCGCCAGCCTGAACGTATGCCTTGTTGTTTTTGAAAAGAACTGTTCTTATAGCTATGCAGGTATCAAGCGAGCCGTCAAATGCGAGGTATCCCACCGTTCCGCCGTAAAGTCCTCTCTTTGTTGTTTCAAGCTCGTCTATGATCTCCATAGCCCTTACCTTAGGCGCGCCCGAAAGCGTACCCGCAGGCAGTACTGCCATAAGTGCGTCCAGCGGCTTTTTATCAGCCCTTAAAGTACCCTTGACATTAGATACGATATGCATAACTTTTGAATATCTTTCAATAACCATAAGGTCTGTGACCTCAACGCTGCCAAACTCTGAAATCTTTCCTATATCGTTTCTGCCAAGGTCAACCAGCATAGTGTGCTCAGCTCTTTCCTTTGGATCGTTGATAAGCTGTTTTTCGTTCTTTATATCTTCGTCCTGAGTTGCTCCGCGCTTGATAGTTCCGGCAATAGGTCTTGTTATGACCGTGCCGTTTTCTACGCTGACCAGCATTTCCGGAGAAGCTCCTGCGACAGCATAATCATCATGCTTAAAATAATAGAGGTACGGAGAGGGATTTGTCGAACGCAGAAGTCTGTAAACGTCAAAGCTGTCGGGAGGATTGTCAATTTCAAATCTCTGTGAAGGAACGATCTGGAAAATATCGCCGTCCTTGATATATTCCTTAGCCTTTTCAACATTTTTAAGGTACTGCTCCTTAGTAATGTTGGACTTGACAATAAGTTCTCTGTCGGGGTTCTGAGGCTTTTTCAGAACAGGCTTGTAATTTCTGAGAATTTCAACGATCTCCTCGCTTATTCTTTCACATTCGGCATATTTTTCCTCAAGGTTATCGCTATTATTAATATTCAGTATAATAACGGCTTTGTTAGACAAATGATCGTACGCCACGATCTTCTCAAATAGATGCAGATCGGCGTCAGGAAGCTGCAGATCATCTTCAGGAATATTAACAAGCGTTTTTTCAAAATATCTTATCATATCGTAGGCAAAAAAGCCTATAAGCCCTCCTGTAAGCTTTGGATAATCATTAAATCTCGGCGACTTGTGTTCCTCGATAATCTCAGATAAAAAGTCAATAGGATTTTCAACCTTGGTTTCCGTAACCGTTCCGTCTGAGTGCTTTACGGTCACAATATGATCCTTTAGCTTGATTTCAGCCTTTGGATCAATGCCGACATAGGAATATCTGCCCCATTTATCCTTATTGTCTACCGATTCAAGAATAAAGCAATCGTCATAAGCCTCGTGCAGACAGTTGAAAAGCTGAATGGGAGTATATGAATCCATAAGCAGCTCGTAGAACACAGGAACTGTTTTGTAATCCTTAAAATACTCCTTAACGGTTTCGATCGATGGATAAAGCATAAATATAACCTCCATATTTAAAAGCTGAAACAGGGAAAGAGCTATTATAAAATAAAAAAAGCTCTATAATCCTCATAACTAAGTTATGGGACGATAGAACCGTGGTGCCACCCAATTTCCCGACATACACTGCCGGCTCACAGATACGCATTTTACTGATAGAAGTAAAAATCAATATCCTGTCACACTAACGTAGGAAACACGGCGAGTGATACTTAGCATACGCATTAAACGCAAAGCCTTTCACACCGCTCCTCACAAATCCATTCACTGAATGCTCTTGTACTGCCTCACACCAAACGACAGCTCTCTGAAACTCCTTCAAACAGCTACTTACTTTTGCTCATCGGATTTAATATATTAACTTTATAGTATATTATATTACTTTTTTCCGCTTTTGTCAATAGGATTTATAAATATTTTCATAAGCTTAAATTAAATATATTGTGAATTGATAATTAAGATTGTCATATATAACTTATCAGATAAAGAAAATCTCCAGTAATTAAATAATTTCATGAATACAGCCGCTGATGATCAGTCACCGACGGCTGTATTAAATATGTTTTTAAAATTTGACGGTCTTGGGTTCTTCAGTAAAGGAACAAATCTGAGCCTCTCCGCTTTTCAAACAATAAACTTCCGTATTACCGTCACCTGCCTGATACATTGATTGAAGCGACGGATAAGCGTCCAGCATATGCTGCTGTGCCTCTATTCTTTCATCCAGTACTGCTTCGGCGGTCACACGTATCCACTTACCTTCGTGCATACCGCTTATCTCGATCTTGGGATTAGACTTTAACTGCGCCGCAACGCTTTTTTTCTTTCCCGTCTGAATGTAGAGCTTGTTCTCAAATAAATCGATTGTACCAAATGGGCGAACTCTAGGCTGATCGCCGTCAGACGTTGCAAGATAATATGTACCGCACTTTTTCAGAAATTCATAGATCTCGTTCATTGTAAATACCTCCGTAATGTAATTTTATTTTATTATACATCATCTTTTTTCGATTTTCAAGACCTGACTAAAATTTTAATAAAACTATTGTTGTTTCTTACTATTTATCAAACGGCTGATTTCTGCTGAAATCTCTCAAAAGCACTTGCTATTTTTTTAGGTTTGTGATATAATAAGTTAGTATGCATATGTGCATCAATATAAATTTCTGCGAAAGGTCAGGTGAAGCAAATGGATATTATCAAGGACGATACTTTGTTAATGAAGAAAAAACACCCCTGCGGAAGTAATAAAATGCTTGTCCTGCGTTCGGGTATGGACTTCAAGCTTCGCTGTGAGGGCTGCGGACGGGAGTTTATTATTCCTCGCAGCAAGGCGGAAAAAAACGTAAAATCAGTCATACGCGAGGCGGAAACGTAGCTGATCTGTATTTTCACTGAAATGAAAAATATATTTAAGGAGAAAATACAATGTTTGAAAAATTAAGAGATTTAGAAGAAAAATTCAATGAGATAAATGAAAGACTCATGCAGCCCGAAGTAGTAAATAACAACAAGCAGTATACAGAGCTTATGAAAGAGTATAAGACACTGGAACCTATCGTTCAAAAGCTTGGTGAATACAAAACAGCCAAAAACGCTTTTGACGAGGCGGTAGAGCTTACTGAGGCAGGCGGAATGGACAAAGAATTTAAAGAAATGGTTCAGCTCCAGTATGAGGAGTCCAAAGACGATATGGCAAGACTCGAAGGTGAATTAAAGCTGCTGCTTTTGCCTAAGGACCCCAACGATGACAAGAACGTTATTATCGAAATCAGAGGAGGAGCAGGCGGTGAGGAAGCGGCTCTGTTCGCAAATTCTCTTTACAGAATGTATTCTATGTATGCGGCGTCTAAAAAGTGGGACATAGAAGTCATGAACGCCAACGAAACGGAATTAGGCGGATACAAGGAGATCATTTTCAGCGTTTCGGGCGAGGGAGCATATTCACGCCTTAAGTATGAGAGCGGAGTTCACAGAGTTCAGCGTGTTCCTGAAACAGAGTCTCAGGGGCGCGTCCACACATCTACCGTTACTGTTGCCGTTCTCCCGGAGGCTGACGAGGTTGAGCTTGATTTAAATGAAGAAAAAGATCTTAAAATAGATGTTTTCCGATCATCTGGCGCAGGCGGACAGCATATCAACAAGACC
>CAYNPW010000032.1:0-24814 GCA_964399215.1 uncultured Ruminococcus sp.
GAGCGCTCCTTGCAAAGTGCATCAAGAGCGCTGAGCTTATCGCTTATGAGGACTTGGGCGCAGAGGCTTTAAGAAAGCTTTATGTCGAGGATATGCCTCTTATGGTAATCATCGACAGCGAGGGAAACAACCTGTATGAAACAGGCCGTGCGGAGTACCTCGATAACGCAAAGAAGTAATAGTATAATTCCCCTGAAAAGTAAGAATATCTGCGTACTGCGGAAGCTTTTTCCGCAGCGCAGATTTATTGCTGAATTGATCTCCGATAAAAAGCTGTGCAAAAAGCCGATCAGGCACAGATTTGTACACTTTTTATTGCAGATCAGCAGGGCATAAGTAATAGTAAAGTAATAATAAGGAGAAAATTAAATATGGCATTTCAGTTTATTGAGGCTGCCGGCACTTACATCTTTAATATGAAAGCGATTGTAATTGTGCTGTTTTTTGTATTTGCAATTATCACTGTCGGCTATCTTCTGGGCAGAATTTCCGTTAAGGGAGTATCGCTTGGCACAGCGGCTATTTTTATCGTTGCTCTTTTTGCAGGACACTTTAACGGTATCCTTACAGGTGAGGGCGGTGCATGGGAGGCTGAAGCTGGTCAGGTAGGAGATTACTTCAAGCTGATTCAGAACTTAGGTCTGCTGCTTTTTGTAACGTCCGTAGGACTGATTGCAGGTCCTAGCTTTTTCAAAAATTTAAAGAAGAACGCCAAATCTTATGTTCTTCTCGGCGCACTCATTATTGTGGCAGGAGCGGGAACCTGCGCTCTTATTACCCTGTTGGCACCGAATATGAACTCAGCAATGAGCACCGGTCTGCTTTCAGGCTCGCTGACAAGTACGCCTGCTTTTGCTGCCGCTCAAGGAGCACTTGAGGGTAAGGTTACTGACGATGTATTCAAGCAGATCTCAGTAGGTCACGCGGTTGCATATCCTTTCGGCGTTATCGGAGTTGTACTTTTTGTACAGATAATTCCAAAGGTTCTCAAGGCAAATATGGACGAAGAAAGGGAAAAGCTTGTAGTAGTAGACAGCGGTAAGGAAGTAAAGAGCGAAGAGAAAAAGCTGTTTACAATGGACAAATTTGGACTTGGTTCATTTGCTCTTGCTGTTATGGCAGGTCTGATCCTTGGCTGTATCAATATCCCTCTTGGAGGAGGTTCTTCATTCAGTCTTGGCACAACAGGCGGTCCGCTTATCATCGGACTTCTCTTTGGTCACTTCGGCAGAATAGGCAAGCTTAGTCTCAAGGTAGACGATAAAATGCTAAGCATTTTCCAGGAGCTTGGTCTTGTGCTTTTCCTTATTGGAGCAGGTGTTGACGGAGGAGCAGGCTTTGTATCAACACTAAGCGAATACGGCGCGCTTCTGTTCCTGTGGGGAGCGCTTATGACAATAATTCCAATGATCATCGGATTTATTTTTGCAAAGTATGTGCTTAAGCTAAGCCTTTTCAACAACCTTGGTTCGCTGACAGGCGGTATGACAAGTACTCCTGCACTTGGAGCTCTTATCAATATGACAGGCACTCCGAACGTAGCGTCGGCTTATGCGGCAACGTATCCGATCGCGCTTATCCTTGTGGTACTTGCATCGCAGTTCCTGACGTATCTCTGATGAAATTAATCTATGCGTCCGCTTAGACGGGCGCATTTTTTATCCACAAGCCAGATTGACAAAAGTCCTGTTTTGTGATATAATTAATAAGCAAATATTTTTAATTTCAGGAGGTTTTATACTATGAAGGGAAGCGAAATTTTAATTCAGAATATCAGATCTAGCGCAACAAAGCAGATCATAGGCGGAATTATAATTACGATTTTAGGAGCATTGATGATATTGCTGGCTGTAATCGTTGACGATACCGACGCAACAGTAATCTGGGTTTTTGCATTATTGTTGCTGGTTATAGGTATTGCCCTACTGGTTTCAGGAAGCAAAAACCGTTCTCACCCCGAAAACGCAAAGGTTATCCGTCAAAATCCTGCTCTGCCGAATATGGCAGACGAGCTTTTTTCTGATATGATATACGAGGATAAATTTGTAAAAATATCCAACCGTATCATCGCCAACCAAAAGAATATCACCCAGATGACTTATACCAACGAGATTTTCCTTATATATGTCAGCAAGCAGAGCTATAATTTTGTCCCCACGAGCAAGGAGCTTATCATCGAGACCGCGCGCGGAAGACTTAATATCAACATATACGGCAGAACAAAGACCACAGTCAACGAGCTTGCCAATATGATATGCCGCCTTAGTCCTAATACAAGAGTAGGTTACACCAATGAAAATCTCCAGTATCTTGCGCAGATGAGACAGTCTTATACCGAGTATCTTAACCGCGTAAACTCCGAAAATATGCAGTAAGGAGATTTACAATGAACCGACTTCTGCTTGTTGACGGCAGTAATCTGCTGTTTCAGATGTTTTTCGGTATGCCCGCAAGGATAGTCAACGGACAGGGCAAGGCTATTCAGGGTACTCTCGGCTTTGTGGGAGCATTGCTTAAAATTATCCGTAAAACCGAGCCAACGCATATAGCAGTATTATTTGACGGAGAACACGAAAATGAGCGTTCTTCTCTCGACGAAAATTATAAGGCAAACCGAGTTGATTACACTAAAGCACCCGAAGAAGAAAACCCTTTTTCACAGCTTAACGACGTATATGCCGCTCTTGATTTTCTTAGAATCAAGCATACGGAAACAACTGACTGCGAGACTGACGATATTATTGCCGCTTACGCTTTATCCTTGGGTGAAAATACAGAAATAATCATCTCATCATTTGACAGTGATTTCTTTCAGCTAATAACCGATAAAATTTCAGTGCTTCGCTACCGTGGAGAAAAGACAGTTATTTGCACTCCCGAATACATAAAGGAAAAGTTTGGTATAACACCCGAACAATATGCCGATTTCAAGTCGCTTACAGGAGACATATCTGATAACATCAAGGGCGCGGATAAGATCGGCGCTAAAACTGCGGCTTTACTGCTGAACGAATTCGGTACACTTGAGAATATTCTTTCTAACTCAGGGAACATAAAAAAGCCGTCTGTAAGGGATTCCATTATCAGAAATACCGATAAGCTGAGAATAAACTATCAGCTTATCAAGCTGGGGAATACGGAGCCGTTACCGTTCTCAATGCAGGAGCTTGAGTATGAATACGGCGGTATCAGCACAAATGAAGTTCTGAAAGAGATAGGCTTAAAATGAATCTAAAAGGAGCAAAAATGGACTGCAGATTATTACTGTTCGATCTGGACGGAACTCTGCTAAGGACTGACAAGACCGTTTCAGAGCACACCTTGGAAGTTTTGGAAAAGTGCCGTAACAAAGGTATTTTAATAGGAGTATGTACTTCAAGGAGCGAGATAAATTCTATGAAGTTCATATCCGAGATCTGTCCCGATATTATCATTTCCAGCGCAGGAGCTTTGGTAAAATCCAAAAGCAGTTATATCTATAAGGCTGAATTTACCGAGGATGAGATAAAGAATATGATTGAAACGGCAAGAAAGATCTGCGGCGATGATTGTGAAATTACGATCGACACCTCAGACGAGCATTACTGGAATTATAAAATTGATCCCCAAAAGCAGGACGCAAGCTGGGGCGATAGTATCTATACCGATTTTTCGGACTTTTCACAGCCTGCTTTGAAAATGTGCGTGGAAATATCCGACAATAAATCCGCAGAAAAAATGAGAGCTGCATTGACAGACTGCGACTGTGTTCGTTTTTCTGACGGCTGTTGGTATAAATTTACTAAGAAATCAGCCACAAAAGAAAACGCAATATTGAAAGTATGCTCTGAATGTAATATTTCCACAGAAGATATAATCGCATTCGGCGACGACTTCGCAGATATAGGTATGCTCAAGCTATGCGGAACGGGTATAGCAATGAGTAACGCAATAGAAGAGGTAAAAGAGTCCGCCGATATGATAATAGGCAGTAATGACAATGAGGGAATTGCCGAATATCTTTCTCAAACATTTTTATGAAACAATATGAATTTGCACGCTAAGGAGAATAAAATGTTTGATACAAAAGTTATGACTGAACACTGTTTTCACGACGGCGTAATTACAAATTCCGAATATTGCGGTGAAACCTCCTCACTGCAAATAGAGGGAGATCTCCCCGAGGACGAAACGGAACTCAGCGGTCTGAAATATTTCCGTTTTATATTTTCTGATATTTCAGAAAGCACATAGGACAGTATCGCAGCGGATATTTCCGATTTCGATGTAATAGATTTTGAAATTCTGAACCAAAAAGACAAATACAATATAAAGCTTTGCCTTGAAAATAATATGCGGTTTATCTGTATGAAATTTGTTTGTAAAAATGTTGATTGCCATTTAAGGAGAGATAAATATGGAGATCCGAAAAATTGAAAAGGACAGCACTTATTGGGATGCTCTTATTGATTACGCTGAGAATTGTCCGTGGATAGCCGGTAAGCATTTGGCTTATATAATGCGGGAAAATCAATTTCAGGACTGGGAAAGCGTGTTTGCCGCAATAGAGGATAATAAGATCATAGGTTACTGTACTTTTATGAAAACAGATTATTATCCCGAAAATCGATACTCACCATGGATAAGTACCCTTTTCGTTGACGAAGCAAAAAGAGGAAACAGAGTGAGCCGGAAAATAATTGAAACGGTTATTGAATACGCAAGATCCAAGCAGTTTTCAAAAGTATATATTCCGTCGGATATGACAGGCTTTTATGAAAAATACGGTTTTAAGAAAATTGATGAGCTGAAAAATTACGGCGGCGATATTGACAATATATTTATGAAAGAAACATAAAAACGGCTTACGCATTTGTAAGCCGTTTTTATTATGCATATTCAAATCAAAGCTTTGGAAGATCGTCAAAGCTTTTTTGAAGTTCATCATCAGTAGGAATATAATCGGACATAACGCCGTCATTATACTTCTGATATGCAACCATATCAAAATATCCCGTACCTGTGAGACCAAAGAGAATTGTCTTTTCCTCGCCTGTTTCCTTGCACTTGAGAGCTTCGTCGATAGCAACTCTGATAGCGTGGCTGCTTTCAGGCGCAGGGAGTGTTCCCTCAATTCTTGCAAACTGTGTGGCAGCATCAAATACCGAGGTCTGCTCAACGCTTCTTGCCTCGATAAGTCCCTGATCATAGAGTTCTGAAAGTACCGAGCTCATGCCATGGTAACGCAGTCCGCCCGCATGGTTAGCCGAAGGAATAAATCCGCTGCCCAGAGTATACATCTTAGCAAGAGGACAAACCTTTCCCGTATCGCAGAAGTCGTATGCATAAACACCTCTTGTAAGAGACGGACAGGATGCCGGCTCTACTGCAATAAATTTGTATTCTTCCTCTCCTCTGAGCTGTCTGCCCATAAACGGAGAAATAAGTCCTCCAAGATTTGAACCTCCGCCTGCACAGCCGATGATAATGTCAGGCTTTATGCCGTACTTGTCGCAAGCCGCTATAGACTCCAGACCGATGACAGACTGGTGAAGAAGTACCTGAGAAAGCACGGAACCAAGAACATATCTGTAGCCCTCGGTACTTGTCGCAACCTCAACAGCTTCGGAAATAGCACAGCCCAGCGAGCCTGTGGTTCCCGGGAATTCAGCAAGGATCTTCTTTCCGATCTCAGTAGTATCGGAAGGAGAAGGAGTTACGTCAGCGCCGTAAGTTCTCATAACCTCTCTTCTGAAAGGCTTCTGCTCATAGGAGCATTTTACCATATAAACCTTGCAGTCAAGATCCATATAGGAGCAAGCCATAGAAAGCGCCGTACCCCACTGTCCTGCGCCTGTTTCGGTAGTAACACCCTTCAAGCCCTGCTTTTTAGCATAATAAGCCTGAGCGATCGCACTATTGAGCTTATGGCTGCCGGATGTATTATTTCCCTCAAATTTATAATAAATCTTAGCAGGAGTGCCCAGAGCCTTTTCAAGAAAATATGCTCTTGTCAGAGGAGAGGGGCGGTACATCTTATAAAAATCCAGAATTTCTTGAGGAATATCGATATACGGAGTAGTATCGTCAAGTTCCTGCTTAGCAAGCTCAGTGCAGAAAACATGGCTGAGCTCGTCAAGTGAAACAGGCTGACCTGTACCGGGATTCAGCAGAGGAGCAGGCTTTTTCTTCATATCCGCTCTTACATTGTACCACTTGGTAGGCATCTCGCTTTCTTCAAGATAAATTTTGTATGGAATATTTTTATCCAATCAAATCAGTCCTTTCATTGTAAATATATCACAAAACTATTTTAACATTTTTTCTTTGTAATGTCAATATTACTAAATATACTTTTTGAATAATTTACATCAAGTCAATAAATATTTATGTTTTGGAACTTACACTGTAAATGCATAGTCTGTTTTTTCCGGATTTTTTAGCGCAGTAAAGAGCATCATCGCTTTCTTTGAGAAGCTTTTCTATATCATGTCTCCCGCCGTTTTCAAGTACCGACTGTGAAATTCCCACGCTGGCGGTCATAATACGGAATTCCTCTCGCTCCAAGTAAACCTCTTTAAGAAAGCCAAGAAAAGCCTTAACTTTTTCTTCAATCTCGTCTACAGCAGCCTCTCCGCTGACAACCACAAGAAATTCATCTCCGCCAAGTCTGGCAATAAAATCATCAGGGAAGCTTTGCAGAAGTATTTGCGAAGTGGCAATTAGCGCCTCGTCCCCCATATGATGACCGTAGCTGTCATTGACCTTTTTAAAGTTATCCAGATCTATCGTGATGAGAGTAAGCGTCTTCTCGCAGTCGGAACGGTTAAGATAGCTGAACAAACTGCGGCGGTTGTTAAGTCCCGTAAGGAAATCCGTGTTGGCTCTATGCATCGTTTGCTTAGCATATTCCTGCTCACTTGTAATATCACTGAATATCACAATATGACCAATACTCTCACCGAAAATACTTTGCATAGAGATTTCCCTTAGCCAAACGGTAATATTCTTTCCGCCGATAGTCAGACTGATCTCTTCGCCGCCGTGTATATACGGCTTTGCTCCTCTGAGATTTTGCGTTTTCCATTCTCTGTAATACTGACCTGTAATTTCGCTTACACCCGGGAACATTTCACACAGCTTTTTATTTGTGCTGACAACTATTCCGTCTCTGTCCTCTATAATTACACCGAAGGGCATACTTTCCAAAACCACCATAAGTTCTCTGTGTATATTATGCATATCTGTCACATCGTGGGCTATACCGCAGGTGCCGAAAATTTCTCCGTTTTCGTCTATCAGCGGAGATTTATAGGTTTTGAATTGTCCCATGCCGTGCTTTGTTTTTACCTTTTCATCGAACAGACAGGTCTTACGCGCCTGCATTACGACGTCCTCCGACTCCAGACATACATATTCACCCTGATCGTATTCTTCCTTGGGAATATCCCATATGTAGTAGTGACCTCGCTTATAAATCTGCTCCTTGGTTTTTTCGACTGCATTGCAGAAACCGTTATTGACCTTAAGGTGAGAACCTATGGTATCCTTGAACCACACAAGGTCCGGAATGCTGTCAAATGCCGTATCAAAGCATATCCTCAGTCTGCGATAATCGAAGGACTCTTTCATAGACCTTGCAAGTTTTCCGAAATATGATTTCAGTAGATTCTCATTGTACATATCTTGATCCGGCATTATCCATAAATCGTCCGCCATATCAAGTGTATCCCTGTCATACTCAGTAAGTACAGATGCAGGAATAAGCGCTGCCAGACGCACCGGATTACATGACCTTGCCGCTGATATTGTCGCTGCTCCCCCGTCTGTGATAATTGCACAGTCAATATCTAATGGGAAATCAATTTTGTCCACAGTTCTAAAGCTGTACTCGCAGTCCTCCAAAGGATAAATCCCGGAAATTATTTCTTCGGTTCTTCTATTTTTGCTTAGAATTAAAAAAGTGAATTTTCCTGTATACATACTATCAACTCCGCTGTCTTCAACATATATTAATATAATACAATATTTTTTCGTATTTGTCCAGTATTTTTATAAAAAATATTATATAAAAGACAGTAAATATAACAGAGCAGAAGCCAATAGTCAACTTCTGCTCTGTTAAAATGTTTTATTCGTTCAGATACAATGCTGTTATTCAGCCTGATCGTAAAACAGACTCAGCACAATCTCCTGAAGATCTGCCTCGTCAATATAATATTCCATATATTCTTCACCCTTAACAGCTTCACCCTTTGTTTCAACAACACCGTTATCAGTATATTCAGTCATAACATTAGCGAAATCCGAAAGCTCGTTAATGGTCATATCGCTTATCATATAATCAGATACGAGAGCAAGCAGTGTCAGTATAAAAGAGCTATCCTTATTTATTTCTGCAATAGCAAGCTTATGCCAAGCAGACATATACGTTTTCTGCCTTGACATACGGTTTAAATTTGTCTGATCGGAAACGCCTTTACGGGAACGAACAAAATGCTCTGCCTGTTCAGCATTCAGCTTTACCGTCTCCCCTTTAACAAGAGTAGGATCTGTATCACCGAAATCATCATCAATAGTTACCGTCACGCCGCCTACCGCATCGTTCGCCAAACCGATAGCAGGCATAGACAACGCAGAATAATGTTCGATCGGCACCTGATACAGCAGTTCTGACACTGCCCAAACGGTATTTTCACAGCTATCCTTCAAACCGCTGCCATAAGTGTGTGCCAACGCAAGCTGCTCCTCACGCCAGTCAACAAAGAAGCCGTCAACGCCAAGAACCGGAACCTTGGTCATAGTATCACGGTTAAGCGCAAGAGAAGTATATGACTTCGTGCTGTGATCAACTACAATAAGCAGTAAAAAATCCGCCTGATTTGAATTGAGAAAAGATTCAGAATCCTGCTGTACGTCAGCCTCGTCCACGCCCATGATCAATACAGTCTCAAGGTCTTTTTTTAATTTGTATTGCTTACCGTTAACCGTAATCAGCTTTTCTTCATCAATAACAATATTCTCAGCAGATTTGTCGGAAATCTGCTGAGAACTAGCAAGCTTTGCATTTTGTCTGTTATCCGCCAAATGACCTGCTAATAAAGACATAACAATTACAGCGCAAACAATTAAAAGCAATATTATACCGCGCAAAAGCCACATACGTTTATTTGCTGTTTTGCCATTTGACATTTGTTACTTCTCCTATACCAAGAAATTATGACTTCTTTGATTTTACAATGCATGCTCCTGAAGCTGTAAGCGCTATAACTGCTGCTACAAGCATAATTCCGTTAGACTCAACGCCCGTATTAGGTGAAGTTACCTTTCCGTCACTGGAATTGGTCTTGTTATCAGTTGAGGAAGTGCCTGCTGATGACGTATCATCTCCGGGAGTAACAGAGGAAGCTCCTGTCTCAACGAAAAATGCAAGTACGCCGCGGCCTGTCAGAGAAACAGTGATCGTACCGTCATCATTAATTACAAAAGGAACTACCGTCCACGTATCGTCTGCCTTGTGCATAACGAGTACCAGATCAGAAGCATTATCTACTGACAATGTAGCCGAAATAGCGTCAACGCTTACGATCTTGTTATTGTTATCAATAACAGAAAGATCTACTACATTGCTTGCAACAATAGTCTTTCCTCTTGATTCGGCATCCTTTTTGACCTCGTCAAATTTTGCCTGATCATCTTCGCTTGTAAACACAATTTCAGATGTACCGCTTACCGAAATATCGTTATAAGCAGATGTGAGATAGCCGGTAATTTCGCTGTTCGGAGCTGAATCCTTCTGGGAAACAGGTGTGATCACCAGTCTGACATCCTGACTTGAAAGTTCTTCAAACGGAACTTCACTACCGTCTATGGTAACAGTCGTACCGGTCTCAATTCCGGGTGCAGGCTTCTGCTCAATACTTCCTACAAAGCCTGTACCTTCTTCCGCAAATGCAGGCATTGCCAAAGAAACCAGCATCAATCCTGCGGCTAACATGGATACCAATTTTTTCATAAATTATTTACTCCTTTCAGTAAAGTAAAGTTATATAAGGTGCTAACATTCAGCAGCAAGCACCAAAAAGCGATGTGAATAATCGCCTTTTAAACATGTTGATAATATTAACAGCCGCGTACCAGAAGACGGCAGAGCCGACTTGTCAATAATACTGTTCAGAGCCCTTGTATTGGCTATATCTTCAATAAAGTCATCATAGACCTTATCGTTTGAGAAATCGTTATAATACAGAATATGCGAATCGTCATACGGAACCGCAGCAAAAACCTTATAGGTTCGCTCCTCATCAGGAAGATAAAGCTTTATATTTCTGCATTTTTCAAACTTATCAGGATCCGTAAAAATTGTCTGGAGTTCTCCAAACCATTCTCCGTTATTTATGTTATGACCATAAATGACAGCAGCTGTATCGCTGAAATCATTTTTATTATAATCCTCAATATATGCAGCGCCGTAAATCGAATAATTATTTTCAAAATCGTGCGTCAGATAATAGGAATTGTCCGTAGGGTGCTGAAGAACAGGAAAGCTGAAATCACTCTCGGGAATTTCCAGCCATGCACATGTATCGGCATTATCCTTCTGGAGTTTATCAAAATCAATGGAACTTATATAATCGTCGGCATTTTCAGAATCCGTATCGTCGGACGGCTTGACCTCCGACTGATTATTATATTTTTCATCGTCCTTGCTTGACTCATCAACAATATATGACGATAAAGACGGATTAGCAGGCTCAGAGCTTTCCAAGCTATATTCTGACAGTAAATACTTACCTGCGAAAGCAGCAGCCGCAACCAACAAAATTACTGAGGCAGTCAGCAAAACCTTCTTTTTCTTCATACCGACCCTTCTCTATAAATTAAGCGAGATCATAGCACGATTGTCCACAAAAGCTGAAAAAAATGTATATATGTAATTAGACACACTTATTTTTTCAGTAAGGACTTTTTCTTGCTTCCCGATGAATAATCTCCTGAATAATACTTTTGGTATTTTCCCTTCTTATAATACTTCTTTGAATATGAACCGCCGCTGTCTTCATTTGCGTTATAAATAAAGCCCAGAACTTTGGCATTCGCAATTTTCAACTGTCTGATCGTTTCCTCAACGGCTTTTTTATCCGTATATTCATGACGTACAACCAGAACAATTCCATTAATAAGCCTCGTTACTATCAGAGGATCGGGAACCGAAGTTACAGGCGGCAGGTCAAAAATTATGTAGTCATAATTTTCCGACAGTATGTTTATCAGACTTTCCATTCTCTGTGAGCCCAGCAATTCCGACGGATTCGGAGGAACATCGCCCGAGGTTATTACATCAAGCTTTCCGAATGCATTCTGCTGCAGCGCATCTATAACATCGTTGATAGAGCCCGTAAGAATGTTTGAAAGTCCGGGGGTTTTCTTGATATTTAATTTTTTTGCAATGGTAGGAAGTCTCAAATCGCCTTCCAGCAAAAGAACCTTATTACCGGTTTCAGACAACGAATGTGCAATGCAGCATGAAACAAACGACTTTCCTTCACCTCGCACAGAACTTGACACACCGATGATCCTAGCTTTTGAAGAATCTGTAAACGAAAGCATGAGATTTGTTCTAAGACGGTTAAACGCTTCCTTTGAAGCAAAATCAAGTTCACCGTCCAGTCCGGCAATTCTTTCAGAATTTCCATTTATTTTTTTACGGTCGTTAAATTTCCCTTTAGCGTCTTTAACTCCCAAACTCATTCATAATACTCCTTTGACAGAAAAATATTCAATCTTATAATGCTATTTTTAGAACTGTTCTCCCTCTTCGCTAACTATGGGAACAACAGACAGAAGCGGGATATTCGGATACTGCTTCAGCAGATAATCTTCATCGTGGATAGTGGTATCGAGCAATTCCTTTATAACAATTAAAACACAGCAAATCAGCGCACCTATAAGAGCTCCTTTTAAAGTATTGCTTTGATAATTCGGCGAAACTCTTGATTGAGGAACGATAGCATAATCAACTATTTTTACTGTGCTGCCTTCCATGATGCTGTCTATTCTTTTAGGAAGGACATTTACAATAGTATTGGCAATAAGCTCTGCCTCATTTGGATCGGAACTTGTTACAGTTACTTGAAAAACCTCTGTATCATTTACCGTTTGAGTTGAGATCATACCCTTAAGCGTTTCATAACTGTAATCAACGCCGGTTATTTCTATAACCTGTTCCAGTGTGCCTCTTGAATTAAGAATTACAGCATATGTATCAACCAGACCCTTTGAAGCATTCAGATCTGACAGATCGATTTTTGTACTGCCTACATCTAAAGATGAATTATTTACATAAAGCATGGCACTTGACTGATAGAGCGGAGTTACGAAAAAGAACGTAAATAAAAGTACAAGGACACCGCAGACAACAGTCGAAAGCACAATTACCCAAAGCTTTTTCCACAATGCGTTCAGCATCTGCATAATATCTATAAAATCATCCTGTTTTGTATTATTATCCAAAGCTAAAACTCCTTAAAAAGTTATGTAATATAAATTAAAGTATAAAATCATCATTCTACACTGATCTTAATTACATAAACGCCATGCTATGTTAGCCATACAATATCATGCATCCTTTTGCACAACTTGCCAGCGGCGGATATGTAAATTTCTGGCTGAAAGTTATTCATTAATATCAGTATAACACATTTTATTCTTTTTTTCAAGAGGTACAAACAAATATGTCATTTTTCACAAAAATATCAATAAATATATTATGTTTTTGTGCATTTCACTTTGAGTTATATTTATGAATACAATACGATAGATTGATAGTAAATAACAGCATAGGACAATCCGGCAAAATCATAAGCTGTAATAATTATCTTAGAAAGGCGGTATTGCTATGCTGTTAAGCCTGCTGAATTTTCTCAGCTCAAATTTTTTGTTTTTTGCACTGCATTTTGATAACACAAGCGTATTTCCAAAGCCACTTTCTGCAAAAGAAGAGCGTGAATGCTTTGAAAAAATGGCACATGGCGACGCTTGTGCAAGGGATAAGCTTATTGAACATAACTTAAGGCTCGTAGCGCATATTATCAAAAAGTACTATTCTGTTTCAAGCGATCAGGACGACTTAATTTCAATTGGCACAATAGGACTTATTAAAGCTGTTTCCACTTTTGATCACACCAAAGGGTGCAGATTTGCCACATACGGAAGCAGGTGTGTTGAAAATGAGATACTAATGCACTTTCGCACACTGAAAAAATCCGCATCCGACGTTTATTTTGACGAACCTGTGGAGGCGGACAAGGACGGTAACAGCCTTTGTCTAATCGACATTATATCCGACGGAGAAGATGTAGCTGATAAAATTGAACTTATTATAAATTCCGAACAGCTATACAAATTCATTAATGAATGCCTTGATGACAGAGAGCGCACTATCATTACGCTGCGTTACGGACTTTATGACGGAGTTCCGCTCACGCAGAGGGAGGTTGCTAAGAAACTGGATATTTCACGTTCGTATGTATCCCGAATAGAAAAGAAAGCTCTTGGCATTCTTAAAGAAAAGTACGATAAAAGCAGCCATATAACAAATAAAAAAACAGAGAAAGATACTTAAATACACCAATACCGCTTTCGGACAGGCAAAAATTCGGATCTATCGCATATAATACAACGTAAAGCAATTATTTTCGGGAGATGATTATTATGTGCGGTATTTCAGGATTTTGCAGCTTTCGGGAAAATTATTCCGTATCTGATAAAATTTCAGGTCACAAATTAGGTATCCTCAAAGCTATGAGACTTGCAATCGCCCGACGGGGCAGCGATCAAACCGGTGAATATCTAAGACAAAATGTAGGACTCAGTCATACCAGATTGTCCATTCGGGATATTTCCAACGGAGTTCAGCCAATGATAAGAAAACAAAACGGCGCAGAATATGCAATAGTATTCAACGGAGAAATATACAATACAGACGAACTTACACGAAATTTAAAATCCTTTGGATATGAATTTGAAACTAATTGTGACACTGAGACTATCTTATACGCCTATATGCAGTACGGAACAAAATGTGCGGATCACCTTAACGGGATATTCGCTTTCGCTATATGGGACGGCGCAGAAAAAAAGCTTATTCTTTTTAGAGACAGAGCAGGAGTAAAACCTCTTTTTTATACTCTGCAAAACGGAGAACTTATTTTCGGTTCGGAGATCAAAGCTCTTTTTGCACACCCCGACATTGAGCCGCGAATCACAACCGACGGCTTCAGGGAAATTTTCGGCATAGGACCTGCAAGGACACACGGATGCGGCGTTTTCGACGGCATATCTGAAATGAAACCCGGTTATTTTGCATTGTTCGATGAAAAAGGAATGAAATTTCACAGGTACTGGGATCTTGAAAGTCATAAACATACTGACAGCTACGAAGAAACTGTTGATAAGGTATCCTATCTGGTGAGAGATGCTGTAACAAGGCAAATGGTATCGGACGTTCCTGTTTGCAGCTTTTTATCGGGAGGAATTGATTCTACCATAGTTACGGCAATTTCGGCAGAATATATTAGAAATTCGGGAGGACGTCTTAATACTTTTTCATTTGATTTTTCAGGGAATGACAAATATTTTACCTCCAACAGCTTTCAGCCTGAACGCGACAGACCATATGTTGATATAATGCTTTCACATATAGATACAAATCATACTTATCTTGAATGCGATGAAGAATGTCTTGCCGATCTGCTCGGAGAGGCAATGAAAGCAAAGGATCTGCCGGGTATGGCAGACGTTGACGCTTCCCTGCTGTATTTCTGCCGTCTTGTAAAGAAAAAAAACAAGGTTGCCCTGACAGGAGAATGCGCAGACGAGATTTTCGGCGGATATCCTTGGTTTTATCGCGAGGATCTGCTTAAAGGAGACGGCTTTCCGTGGTCAAGAAACATATCAGTACGTCAATGTCTGCTGAAAGACGATTTTATAGACCGTCTGGACTTGAAAGGCTATGTTTATGAGCGTTACAGACATGCAGTAAAAGAAGTCCCCAGACTTGACGGGGAAACTCCCGAGGAATCAAAACGCAGAGAGATAACCTATCTTAATATAAAATGGTTTATGCAGACGCTGCTTGACAGAATGGACAGAACTAGTATGTATTCGGGACTTGAGGCAAGAGTACCCTTTGCAGATCATAGAATAATGGAATATGTTTTCAATGTTCCATGGGAAATGAAACGCAAAAACGGAGTGGAAAAATCGCTTCTCAGGGACGCATTCAGAGGGGTTATTCCAGATGAACTGCTTTTGCGTAAAAAAAGTCCTTATCCCAAAACATATAATCCCGCCTACGAAAAAATACTTTCGGAAAAACTTAAAGCTATGATCAAGGACGTCAATATGTCCGTAAATGAGTTTATAGACAGCGAAAAGGTCCTGCGTTTTTTGGAATCTCCCAACGAGTATGGAAAACCTTGGTTCGGTCAGCTTATGACTGCGGTTCAGCTTACAGCATACATTATACAGTTCAGCGACTGGCTGAATGAATACAAGCCTAAAATAGTCATCTAGCCGATTTTCAACAGTAAATTAATTGTCGCTCAGAAGAAGCACCTGTACTTTATGTACATGGTGTTTCTTTATTATCAATAATAATAGCTGTTTAATCTCTATAATCATTTGTAATATGGGAATTTCCCGAAATTCAGTCTTACATTCTCTTGACTAATCGCTTTCAAAAGCATATAATATATATTGTAAATTTATTCGCTTTTCCGAAAGGAACGTGACAATATGCTTTCAAACCTCAAATTTCCTCACATCGGACACCGTATATTAAAATCAGCGGCAGGAGTATTTCTGTGCTTTATAGTATATCTCTTGAGGAACAGAAACGGCATTCCGCTTTATACTATGCTTGCAGTTTTGTGGTGTGTTCAGCCATACACCGATAAAACCTTGACAATGGCTTACCAGCGTACTGCGGGTACGCTCATAGGCGCATTTTTCGGACTGATAACCATACTTCTTGAGATATACGTTATTCCCGTATATGACACATGGACCGGCTTTGCTATAATATCGGCAATGATCATTCCCGTTATTTATACGACAGTGGTTATAAATAAGAAAAACGCTTCATATTTTTCCTGTGTTGTATTTCTTTCTATCACTGTTTCTCATCTTTCAGATGAAAATCCTTTTCTTTTTGTTTTTAACAGAACCCTTGACACCTTCATAGGAATAATCATAGGCGTCGCAGTAAATTCAGCCGGACTGCCCGGAAAGAAAGTGAAGGACAAGCTTTTCGTGGCAGAGCTTGACGATATGCTGTCTCCTGTCAAGGACGAATTACAGCCTTATTCTAAGGTTGAAATAAACCGTATGCTTGCCGACGGATTAAAGCTTACAATATCAACTATGCGTACGCCCGCTTCTCTGATGAAGCCTCTTGCAGACATTCATCTTAACATGCCCGTAGTGGTTATGAATGGTGCGGCGCTGTACGACATAAAAGAAAACACCTACGTCAAGGCATATATAATCTCAAACTCCACCTGCCTTAAAATCAAAGAGATAATAAATAAAGCGAACATGAACTGCTTTATAAACGCTCTTTCCGACGACAATCTGATGATCTACTATGATAATCTTGAAAATCAGGCGGAACAGACAATATTCTCAAAGATGAAAAAATCTCCGTACCGAAATTATATAAAACGCGCTCCGTCACCCGAGGATAGAGTGATTTATCTGATGACAGTAGATAAAACAGAAAAAATCTCAGAATTGTATACTGCTATTACTGAAAGCGAAGCCGGCTCATCGGTAAAAATCCTAAGTTATCCCTCAGACGATTTTAAAGGATACAGCTATATTAAGATATACAACAAAAACGCGAGCAAACGCAATATGATACAGTATCTTATGGACGAATATGAAATTTCATCGGCTTTAACTATCGGCGCACAGGAATACAACGACATTAAAGCCTCCGGAAGAAGTCTCAACAGCATTACAAAGGAACTGAGAAAAAACTTCAAGCCGCTGATCTTTATTAAATAAGCTTTTACTATTATATTAAATAAAATAGATCCGCTCGACTTTTATAAAACGAGCGGATTTTTATATGTTTTTTCTTAAAATAATTATCTCATATCCTCTATCTGATATGGCAGCTCAATATTAAAACAAACTCCGCCCTCGTAGAGGTTTTCCACAGATATTCTTCCGCCGCTCAGATCGATGATCCGCTTAACAAGCGCAAGACCCAGACCGTTTCCCTCAGTTGCTCTGGAATGATCTGCCTGATAGAATTTTTCAAATATCTTTTCCATTTTATCTGCGGGAATGCTTGGACCGTTATCTGATATTTTCACAACTATACCGTTATCGCTCCTAAAAAGCCTTACCTTGATTTCTCCGCCGACCGGAGTAAATTTAATGGCGTTATTTATTACATTCTGCCACACCTGACCCATAAGCTCTTCATTGCCCACATAGAAAAAATCCTCCAAGTTAATATCTAAATTGATGTTCTTTTTAGACCATTCAGGCTCAAGCATAAGAATTATCTTGCGTATCTGCTCATCGACGGAAAATCTGTTTTTTTTGCCGATAGTCGTTTGATTTTCGAGCTTCGTCAGCCTGAGAATGTTTGAAGAAAGCTTTGTCAGTCTTGATGTCTCGTCAATTATTATCTGAGTGTACTCCCGTCTGTCCTCTGCGCCTAGACCTTCGTCCTGCAAAAGCTTAGCAAATCCCTGAATTGAGGCGAGCGGCGTTTTGAATTCGTGGGACACATTTGAAATGAAATCACCTCTTAAGGTCTCTATACCTGAAAGCTCCTGCGCCATTTTATTGAAGTTTCTTGCAAGCGTGCCGTATTCGTTATCGGACGGTTCTTTTACCCGCACCGAAAAATTTCCTCTGGCAACCTCAGAAGTAGCTTTGCTGAGATCGTGAATAGGCTGAAGAATTGTTCTTCCCACAAATCCGGTAATTATCGTTCCTATAATTATACACACAATAAATGCTACGATAATAATAAAATTTATTACCCAATAAAAATTCTCACTAGTGAAGCTGTTTATCTCCACATAGACGCCGTCAATGCTGGTGATCATTGTTGCCTGAGGAATAATTCCGTCTGTATTTATGTAATATCCTTTTTCTTGTAGCTGTTTTTGATAATTGACTACCTTTGCGCTGCTTGAATTAATGGTCACAATATTATAAGAAGCGGTATTTGTTATTGCGACTATTTCATTATAGTTGTAACCGTCCTCCTCCAGCATTTTTACAGACGCCTCAAAGCTAATCATCTGCTGCTCCGCATTTTCTTTCATTATAGGGCTGAAAACCAAAAGCAGAACGCTTATGGAGATAGACGCTGATATTGCCATTACCATAAAAAACATTAGTGCAAGCTTGAATTGCAGACTTGTCCTGCTGTGCCTTACGGAGTTCTTTTTCTTATCCTTATTCACTCTTTACCGCCTTATATCCCAGTCCTCTGATCGTTACGATCGAAAACGACTCACAACTGCCGTAGCGCTCTCTAAGCCTCTTTATATGGACATCAACAGTGCGCTCGTCAACGTCCTTATCCATACCCCAAAGCTCGTCAAGAAGCTGTCGGCGGGTAAAAATCTTATTAGGATAGGACAGCAGCTTAAACAGCAGCTTAAACTCCATTTGCGGAATGGTCTCACCGGGCTGACCGTCAAAGGACACCGACTGAGCGTCGTAGTCGAGAACACAGTTACCCACAGTCAGCGAATGCTCCGACGCCATTTTTGCACGTCTAAGCAGCGCGCCGACACGCAGGATCATTTCGTTAATATCAATGGGCTTGACCATATAATCGTCAGTACCCGCAATAAATCCCTCTTGCTTATCCTCAAAGGTCTCCTTCGCTGTAACCATAAGAATAGGCAGCTGATAATCAGCCCTTCTGAGCTGTCTTGTGAGCTCGTAGCCGTCCATATTAGGCATCATTATATCTGAAATGATCAAATCGATATTTGTTTTTTCAAGCATATCCAAAGCCTCGATGCCGTCGTTTGCGGTAAAAGGCTGGTAGCCATGCTGCTTGAGTGCGGCAGACATAAGTTTTCTCAGGCTTGCGTCGTCCTCTACAACTAAAATCTGAAACATAAAATTCACCTCCGAAAGAGTTCAGTATAATTTATATTTAAATTATACCACAAAAATATGAATTTGAAAATAGCTCGAATTATTTTATTTGAAAATGCAGCAGGAATTCATTTTCGGTTCACATAGGGATGCTATTATGTATGTAATATAAGAAAAATAATGTTTTTCTAATAGTTTGGCAGTTGGTAAAGCCTAAAGTACAAGCCGTTTATCCTTCCCTTTCGCGAATCCCCCAATTCGCATAGCTGCCTGCACTCTAGGTTTTACCAAATGTCAGACCAATCTTACTTCGATTTTATAAAAATCTGAAAATTTTCTCTCTAAAATTCATTTTCGGTTCACATAGGAATGCTACAATATGTTCAGTGATAAACAAAGATGCTTTGGTAGTCGGCAAAGCTTTTGAATTTTTCATTGGTTTTGCCAATTATCAAATCCCTTTCATAATTCTATAAAAATTAATGCTCATTTCCGCCGATAAGAAGTGGGTATTAATTTTTTTATGCTCATCTAGCATTCTATTATACTTACGGACAGTTCATGCGTGTATATACTGACATCGGCGCGGTGATCTAACGCGTTTTTTCTGTTCAAATCACCGCGCGAACACCTGTTGAGTTTGACAAATGGATCGTCGATTTTCGTTTCAGAACTCTTTTATGCGGAGCATTGCGGAAGCTTGAGCCTCCGCTTTTTTATGCAGGCTTTTCATTCAGTTCCGATGAGCCGGTTTTTACTGACCGTTCTGCGAAAGCAATTCGTTTTTGACCTTCCACAGCTTTTCGGATAGATCGACATAATAGGTATGGGGATTTTCAAAACGCGTGATCTCGTCCCACAGTGTACTGATTTCCTGTTTGCAATAGCTTACGATATCATCAAACTTCGGAGTCTCATATACACACACGCCGTTTTTGAATATGGGAACCAACAGTTCCCTTACCTTGAAGTTTCTGACCTTCTTTTTCTTCCAAGTATACTGAGGATCAAAAAGCGTAAGCTCCTTGCTTTCGTCAATAACCTCGTCATGGAGAGTAAGCAGATCCGCTACAGCCTTTCCGTTATCTTTATCGTATATTCTGTACACTTTTTTATAATGCGGATTTGTAATCTTTACCACGTTTTCGGAGATCTTAATTCTGGGCCTTATCTCTCCGTTTTCGTCCTCTACTGCCACAAGCTTGTAAACTCCGCCGAAGACAGGCTCGCTTCTTGCAGTAATAAGCCTTTCGCCAACGCCGAAACTGTCAACCTTCGCACCCTGAAAAATCATATCTCGAATAATATACTCGTCAAGTGAATTGGAAGCGATTATCTTACAATCCTCATATCCCGCCTCGTCAAGCATTTTTCTTGCTTTTTTGGATAGATAGGTAATATCTCCCGAATCAAGTCTCACTCCCAACGGGCGGCAGCCCCTTGGCTTCAGAACCTCGTCAAAAACCTTTATAGCGTTGGGAATACCGCTTTTGAGCACATTATAGGTGTCAACCAAAAGTACGGTACTGTCGGGGTAACACTCGCAGTATGTCTTAAAAGCCTCATATTCGCTGTTAAACATCTGTACCCATGAATGTGCCATTGTCCCTGTTGCAGTAAATCCGAACTTCTGCTCGGTAACGGTACACGCAGTACCGGTGCAGCCGCCTATACCTGCGGCTCTTGCACCGTATATCGCGGCGTCTCCTCCATGCGCACGCCGTGAACCGAACTCCGAGACTGCTCTTCCCTGCGCCGCTCTAACAATTCTGTTGGCCTTTGTTGCTATAAGCGTCTGATGATTGACACACAGCAGCAGATAAGTCTCAATGAGCTGAGCCTCTATTGCCGAGCCTCTTACTGTGATGATAGGCTCATTTGGAAAAACAACCGTACCCTCCGGAACCGCCCACACATCTCCTGTAAATCTAAAGTCCTTTAAAAACTCGAGAAATTCCTCACAGAAAATTCCTTTTGAGCGCAGGAATTCTATATCCTCCGGATCGAAATGCAGTTCTTTTATATAATTTATGATCTGTTCCAGTCCGCAGGCTATCGCAAATCCTCCGTTGTCAGGAACCCGTCTGAAAAACAAATCAAAATATGATACTCTGTCTTTAACACCGCTGACAAAATAGCCGTTTCCCATTGTCAGCTCGTAAAAGTCGCACAGCATAGTGTAATTAAGCTTATCCATAATTTCTCCCCCTAATTATTCTGCCGCTTTTTTCAGCGAATACTTCTCAGCATAATCTGCAATTTTTTCTTCATAGGACTTAGGACCGTTCTTATGAAGATTATCAAGATATTCATGCTTTTTCAGTCCGGTAAACTTCTGATTATTTGCGATCAGATAAATCGCAATATTCGAACAGTGATCTGAAATTCTCTCCGCATTTGTAAGAATATCCAGAAAATTTATTCCGACTTCAATATTGCACAGACCATTTTTAGCTCTGTCAATATGTACCGCCTTAAGCTCCTCAACTATTCTGTCAACTACCTCCTCCAGAGGTTCTATCTCCAGTAGGATCTCCATACTGTTGCTCTGGGTAGCTGCAATAGCAAGTCTTATTATCTCCGTTATAGCTTCACAAGTAACTTTAAGCTCGCATTTCGCCTGATCGGAAAAGCTCATTTCCTTTTCATAAAGAATTTCAGCAGTCTCGCAGATGTTCACAGTATAGTCTCCGATACGCTCATACTCCGAAATAAGATGAAAAAGCGTTGTCACCATTCGTGATTCGTCCTCGTTAAGTCCGCAGTTGTTTAGTTTGATCAGATACTGACCGACACGATCCTCAAGCCTGTCGATCAAATCCTCACGTTCCCTGATCTTATCTATTACCTTTAAATCGTACTTATCAAACAGCGTTGTAACAGAAATAAAATTTTTATGTGCAAGATGACCCATCTGAACCACAGCCTCGCTTGCCTGCGCAATAGCAACATTCGGCGTAACGAGAAATCTGTCGTCCAGCAGATCTTCTTTTGTAAAGGTTTCATCATCCTCGGAATTTTTCTTATCTCTTACTGTCCATACGGCAAGCTTCTCAAGAATCGTATACACCGGCAGAAACAGAATAGTTACCGTCACATTGAAAATGGTATGGAAATTTGCTATACTTCCTGTATCAAAATTTCTCTCCCAGAAAGGCAGTCCGACTGTGTACTGAATAACATACACACCGATAAGGAACACTATCGTACCTATAAGATTGAAATAAAAATGTATCATAGCCGCTCTTTTAGCGTTCTTTGACGCGCCGACCGAGGAAATAAGCGGCGTAGCGCAGGTTCCGATATTTGTACCCATTACTATGGGGAATGCCGAAGAAAACGTGATTGCTCCCGAAGTTGACAGCGCCTGTAAAATGCCGATAGACGCAGCGGACGACTGAATGATCGCTGTAAACACAGTGCCAACAAGCACGCCCAGCACAGGATTGCTCAGTGTAGCAAATATCTCCTCAAATTGGGGCAGTTCGGCAAGTGGTGCGATTTTTTCCTGCATAAGTATCATACCCGTAAAAAGAATACCTACTCCCATCATAATTTCGCCTACATTTTTATTTTTATTCTTCTTGCTCAGCATTATGATTATAAGACCTGCTACTATCAGCATAGCCGAAAAATTTGACGGCTTACAAAGCTGTAGAAGAAAAGGTCCGTCAGTCTCGCCCTCTAGATTGGTCAGACGCAATATCTGAGTAGTCATTGTCGTACCGATATTCGCGCCCATTATAATACCTACCGCTCCTTTAAGCTTAAGTAAGCCCGCATTGACCAGACCCACAACGATAACCGTTGTAGCTGAGGAAGACTGTACAGCGGCAGTAACCAGCGCTCCGAATAAAATGCCGGAAAAAACGTTGCTTGACATTTTTGCAAGAACCTTTTCCATAAGACCGCCCGAAGCTTTCTCTAAACCGTTGCTGAGGATAGTCATTCCGTAAAGAAAAAGACCCAGACCTCCCGCCATTCCGATTATGTTAAAGATACTCAAAATAACTTCATTCCTTTTCCTTATTTAATATATTTTAAATGTCCGTTTACAATTAATCAATTTTACTTTATTAAATAAAACAAAGTCAAAGCCCTCACAAAAGCTTGTGTGACTTTGACTCTTATATTTAACTTTTACCTGCCACTACCAAACGGTTAAGCGCACGTTTAAGCTTTTGCTCCGCTAAATCAAACTCACGCTGACTTTGGTTTTCCTTGATTTTTCTCTCGGCATATTCCTTAGCTTTCTTTGCTCTTTCAACGTCGATTTCATCAGCCCACTCGATAGCCGATGATAAAACAGTTACCGTGCCGTCCTGTGAAACCTTTATGATTCCGCCGGAAACAGCAGCCACTTTGAATTCTCCGTCAATTTTGACCTTTAACGGAGACGCTACAAGATTAGCCACATAAGGAGAATGTCCTGCAAGGATACCCACGTTTCCCACAGAGGTTTTGGCTACGATCTGTTCAGTCCGCCCGTCGTAAAATACCTTTTCGGGCGTCAGGATTCTGATATTGTAAGGCGTCATAGATAATCTCTCCGATAATTAATTATTAGCGTCTGCACTCTTCTTAGCTTTTTCCACAGCCTCGTCTATAGTACCAACAAACAGGAACGCGGATTCAGGCAGATCGTCGTGCTTACCCTCAATGATCTCCTTAAAGCCTCTGATAGTCTCTTTCAGCGGTACATACTTGCCCTTGTAGCCCGTAAACTGCTCCGCTACCGAGAAAGGCTGAGACAAAAATCTCTGAATTTTTCTTGCCCTTGAAACAATCAGCTTATCCTCATCTGAAAGTTCGTCCATACCCATAATGGCGATGATATCCTGAAGTTCAAGATATCTCTGAAGAATTGACTGCACCTGTCTTGCTACCTGATAATGCTCGTTGCCCACGATTTCCGGGGCGAGAATTCTCGAAGTGGACTCCAGCGGATCAACCGCAGGGAAAATACCAAGAGAAGCAATATTTCTGGACAAAACCGTAGTTGCGTCAAGATGAGCAAATGTCGTAGCCGGAGCAGGGTCTGTCAGGTCGTCTGCAGGCACATAAACCGCCTGAACAGATGTGATAGATCCCTTATTTGTCGATGTAATTCTCTCCTGAAGAGCGCCCATTTCCGTAGCAAGTGTAGGCTGATAGCCTACCGCAGAAGGCATACGTCCCAGCAGAGCCGAAACCTCAGAACCCGCCTGTGTAAATCTGAAGATGTTATCGATGAACAAAAGAACATCCTGACCTTCCACATCTCTGAAATACTCAGCCATTGTAAGACCTGAAAGCGCAACTCTCATTCTCGCTCCGGGCGGCTCGTTCATCTGACCGTATACCAGAACGGTCTTATCTATAACTCCCGAATCCTTCATTTCAAAGTAGAGGTCGTTACCCTCACGGGTCCTCTCACCAACTCCGGTAAATACGGAAATACCGCCGTGCTGATTTGCAACGTTATTTATAAGCTCCTGAATAAGAACCGTCTTGCCTACGCCTGCACCGCCGAAAAGACCTATTTTACCTCCCTTTAAGTAAGGAGCTATAAGGTCGATTACCTTGATACCCGTTTCAAGTATCTCATTAGCCGCAGTCTGCTCCTCATAGGTAGGCGGCTGACGGTGAATTTCCCATTTCTCCGCCGTTTCGGGCGCAGGAAGATTGTCAACCGGATCGCCCAGAAGATTAA